>WVZO01000307.1 GCA_011772425.1 Candidatus Aminicenantota bacterium | reverse complement strand
TCTGCAGTAAACCAGGGGGCCCTTGAAGACCCGCAGTTGGGGCACGGCGTCTTAACTTACTACTTTTTGCAAACCATGGCCGGGAAATATACATTTTTCCTCCGAAAAAAGATATCCTTTTTCAAGTTTCTCGCTGTACTGGATAAAAGAGTCAGGAACCATCGATTCCTCACCGACACCGGCAGGAAAGCAACCCTCAAAATGCTGCGGGAAAACGGCATCATGGTCCATTGGCATGATACAAACTTTGAGATGCCGGTGTTGGAACCCATCCCCCTGATCCCGGACCCCGGGAAAAATGCGTTTCAACGAACAATATATCGATGGGCTCATTTTTTTACCTGCACACGAATGAGACGCAAAATTCATTTCGCCAGCGGTATCCTGGCAATCATGCTGTTACTGACTTACTTTATTAATATATCCGTGGTCCGGGTTTATTTTAGACCCCTCCTTGAGNNTGACTTACTTTATTAACATATCCGTGGTCCGGATTCATTTTAAACCCCTTCACTATACTACATTTCATCATTCCCTTATAGGATCCCCAAAGGTTCTTTTACGTGGGCTGAAAAGCGAGAGGTTGGGAGAGGACGATAATAAAAAAATCAACCTCTACCTATTCAAACATAATTGGGTNNGGTTATAACAAAAAAATCAGCCTCTATCTGTTCAAACATAATTGGGTAAAGGCCCTCCTGCCCAAACTTGATGGAAGAGGAAAGCTCATACTGAAGGGATATTTGCTGGGAGATCGATTCAACGGAATTAGTGAATTACTGATGGTGGGATTTGCCCTCGGCGACAGCGAAGGTGTCTTTTATTGGCACCCCGACGATGTGATGAGGCTTTTAAACTTGATTCGCTGGGGATACCTGTTTTTCGATAAAAAAGAGAAACAAGCTGCACTCAAATTATTGGCAAAATTAGGGAAAAATGGAAAGGCAACAGCAGGGCGGGTCTTTGATTTTAAAAGGGAAACACATCAAGACCTGAGGAACGTGTTCTTGGAACATTTTTACTCCATTGATTTTTGGGAAAAACATGTCGATCATTTTAACCTGTATGATTATCTATGCCTGATAAGAAACAAAAAGCCGGCCCCCTTTTTAGAGAACACCCTCCTGCAGGGGAAAGTAGAAAGGTTCCTTCGAAATGTTAGCCGGAGTTTACCGGGTTCCATTACCCGGATAACCGATACAAATAAACTGCCGGAAATCTACGAAAAAGTAAGTGTCCTGGCCTTTTTGGGCAGCCCTCATTTTCAAAATAAGGCCTCTGATATTTTTAAAATGTCCTTTGATCCTGAAAAAGTCCTTCATTTGCTTTTGATTTGCAGGAATTTTAGTGATAGAGTATGGCTCCTGGAACAGTATTTTAAATACATGCAGGATACCGCTGTCCCGCTAGCCCATTGGTGGAAGTTGATTGTTGATTTTTTCGAAAAGCTATCTGTAAAAGAACGAAGCAAAATTATAAAAATTTTTATTGACACCAGGCTTCCGTTAATCCCGGAAGGTTTTAAATCCCATTTATTTCGGATTTTGGAGGATTCTGATCCCACTATTATTGGATTAAGTGACTGGGAAAATTGGATAAAAAAACATCATATCTCCCCTTTCTATACATTACTCTCAATTATTAAAATGAAACACCCCCAGATATTTCAACTTATCGAGAATAATTATGATTATTTCAAAGAAGAGTTTTCGTTTTACCTATTTGAAATTTTGTATAAGATCAATCGCCGAAAAACCCTCCAACTGGTGAAAAAACTATATCCGCTAAGCTCCCCCAAGATCAGGCTGTATTGTGCTGTTTTTTTGGTTAATAAGAATTACCGGGAGTACTCCCCTTATATTCTTGAATTCCTGCGGGAAGCCGGGAACAACAAACATAAACAAGACATTTTGAAACGATTTTATGGAGTGGAGGCCTTAATACCCATTGTTGAAGCAAATAAAAATTTTAAGGAAGAACTCAGGTACCTGTTGTATGACAGAGAATTGTTTTATCAACTTGTTAGATTAAACGTGCGCTTGTGGCCGGAGGAAGTAAAGCGAATCATCCTGGAATCTAAAATACCTTACAGTGAGGGTGAAGGGATTCCTCTCCTGAGAGCCTGTGAAAAACTGCCCGATCTCTATCGAAAAAAAATGCTGATAAAAATATGCGAAGCAGACATCGATGAGACCTTTAGATTGAATGCGGACTCAAGTTTAGTACGACATTATCCGGGAGAGTTTTTGAAATTGGCTTATAACAGGGAGTATTATCGGCACTTTTTTAAAAAGACACTTATGGCACAAGCGTATCAGAATCTTTCTTATAAAGTGCTGAGGCATGATTTGGTTTTAAATTTAAAAGATCCAAAACCCGGTGTGAACGTGAACAGGAGAATCGATTTTATATGTGAAGCTTTAACGAAAAAAGAAGCCAGAGGAGAATTGAACATACAGGACCTCCAGCATATTTTGAAGGAGTTTAACCGCCCGGTGGAACGAATGTTGTTGAGAAAATTACGGCATCACGTGCATAAACGTTATTTCCAGGATGGAGAGAAAGATGAGTGAGCGATATAACGTTTTGTGTATCGGGGTGAATAAGGTTCCTGGAAAAGCATGGAAGGAATTAAAATATGCAGAGAAAAATGCAGCCGCTGTGGCAGAGTATTTTAACGTATTAAAAGATATTGCCCATGTAACTTTGCTTACCGGTAAAGATGCTGCCAAACCGAATATTATAAACTGGATAGAGAAATGCAATGCATCTCCCGAGGAGTTGAACGTCATCCTATTTTTCTCAGGTCACGCCTCCTCGCAAAAGAATGAAGACACAAAAATACCGGAACGCTGCTTATGGGTCCACAACGGTGGGGATACCGGCACCGATGCCAACCGGCAGACGCATCCATTAAAAATGCCGGAAGTATTAAAATTATTAAACAACCCCCTCCATCGATTAATCGTTATCATCGATGCCTCCTATAGAATTGACAGCAGCATTTCTCTTCGAGAAATTTTCGAAGAATTTAAAGAATCGGAACGTTTTATTTCTTTAAAGCCATATATGATTATTAGTGACTGCGCAGTGAATGAATATGCTTTTGAAGACCCTGCTTTGAGGCATGGGGTTTTAACCCATTACTTGCTGCGAACCCTCTCCGGGAAATATACATTTTTCCTCCAAAAAAAAGTTGCACTCTTCAAATTTCTCGAAATACTGGATAAAAAGGTAAGGACTCATCGGTTCATCACCCAAACCGGCAGGAAACGTTCCCTGCCCATGCTGATGGAAAAAGGTGTTATGGCCCATTTCAGTAGTAAAGGTTTTAAATTGCCTGTACTGGAACCCATACCCCTTGTTCTCGATTCCTCTAAAAATGTTTTTTTACAAAAAATATCTCAATTGGCTCATTTTCTTACCTGCACGAGGCTAAGAACCAAAATCCTTTTAATGGGTCGATTACTGGGAATCCTTTTACTCCTGGTTTACCTGGTTCATATATCAGTGGTTCGAATTCATTTTATACCCTCACAGCATGCAGTATTGCAGGATACCTTGCTGGGTCAGCGAAGCTATTCCCTGGATAAACTCGACGCTCAAATGGTGGGGAGAAAGTATTTCGAGGAATTTAGTCTTTACCGGTTCAAACATAATTGGGTAGACGCCCTTTTGCGCAAACTGGATGAAAAGGGAAGAATCGTATTATTGGGAAATTTGTTGGGAAAACGAATGACGGGAGTCAACGAAGAGCAACTATTGGCATTTGCATCCAAGAATAGCCATGATGTTTTTTACTGGGACCCCGAAGATGTGATGAAACTTTTGGGAACCATTTGGAAAGGATATAGATATTTCGATATAAACCGGAAACGAATGACATTGGAACTTTTAGCAAAACTAGGAAAAAATGGAAAGACCACAGCATTGGGAATTTCTGATTTCAGAAGTGAAACAGATCAAGGCCTCAGGAACCTATTTTTGGAACATTTTTATTCCAACGATTTTTTGAAAAAAAACGGCAATTATTTTAACATGTACGATTACCTTTATCTGGTAAAAAGCAATAAACAGGTTCCACCTTCAATAGAGAAAAAATTAAAAAAGGAAACGGAAAAATACCTTCGTGCTGTCGCTGACAGCATCCCGGGTTCTCATATCGAAATTACCGATAGAGATAAACTGTCGGAAGTCTATCAAAAGCTAGAAATTTTGGCGTCTTTTGGAAGCCATTATTTTCGAGAAAAAGCCTCCGGTGTTTTTGAAAAAGCATTTTTTCCTGATGAAGTTATAGATTTATCCTGGGATTGCGGGAATTTCCAGGATAAACTGTGGGTCTTAGAGCTTTTTTTTAAACGGGTGCAGCACGTCAATCACTATGAGCGGGTTTGGGAGCGACTTGTCTATAGGCACATTCCAAATTCAACGATAAAAGAAAAAACCGGGATACTAAAGACCATACTGGATACGAACCTGGAACTAATTCCAAAGAAATATTGGAACAATTTGATGTTGTCGATCCGTTATGTGGACCCTCGAATGGTTACTTTAACCGATTGGGAGAATTGGCTGCATAAGTATCATTTTGACTTTCAATATATCCGATATATGCTTCACTGGATTATTGATAAAGATTATGAAACCGTTTTCCCGTTTCTTGAGAATCATTATGAATATTTTAAGAATTCTTTTATAGAGCATATTTTTGCCAGACTATATGAGTTTAATAAGAGCAAGACTGTCAATCTGGCAAAGAAAATATTTGAAATCGGTAGTGAGAAAGACCGATTATACGCCGCCGTGTTCCTTTACAACCAAAGTTACCCGGAGTATTCGGCATTCATCATCGAATTTTTAGAGAAAACCCCAAAAAAAATTTACAATCAGAATTTGCTTAAAGAATTCTATGGTTCCATTAACGATGCTGTCATTCAATTAATTAGCAATGAAAAAAATCTGAAGAAAAGACTCAAACACGTATTGAATCATTCCAAATTATTTTGCAGATTTTTCAGGACCAACATGCAATTTTGGCCGGAGCAGACAATCCATCGGGTTTTAACGGTTAAAATTCCCAAAGTGTATAATGATGAAGGGGAGTATTTCCTGGATGTTTGTGAGCGATTGCCCGATGAATATCGAAAAAAGATGCTGGTTAAGATATTCAAAGCAGACATCTATGAAGATTTCAGGTATAGGGCAGAATCAGCGCTGGCCAAACATTATCCCGGGGAATTCCTGGAATTGGTCTTTAATGGGTGGTACGAATGGAGAAGATATACAAGAGGTCATGTGGGGGACGCATATCAAGAATTTTCCTATGACGAATTAAGAGATAAGTTAATTTTAAATTTAAGAAAGGAATCCTATTGGAAGGTGGGTTTTATTTGTGAGGCTCTTCTAATTAAAAATAAGAAAGATCAAGGATTAAATATCGAGGATATCCGGTATATTTTAAAGGAGTTTACTGGTCCCCTGGAGCGAATCGTGTTAAGGGAATTACGTTACTATCTGAATAAGCGTCAATTTTTGGAGGTGAGATAATAATGCAAGACACATTTTTTAATATCAATCAACCCCTTGTAATTGGTGGGTGTTCGTTAGTGGTGGTGATTATCACATCGATTATTCATCACCGGGTGGGAAAAATTACCAAATGGTGGAACCCCAAATGGGGAAGTTTCCTGTTATCCCTGGTCATTGGTGTTATTGTTCAGTTTCAGTTTATCGAAGTGCTTGAACCCATTCATATTATTGTCATCGCTGGGAATATTGGCTTGATCTACTTATCTGCAGTTGGTCTCAATGCAGTAGTGGGGAAACCTGTAGAGGTGCTTGGAGAGCTTAGTGAAGCGGAGATCAAAGGCATGAAAAAAGAACAAGCATCCATTATCATAACCACAGAAGAAACCTGGCGAACCCGGTGGTTCGAGTGAGAAACTGAAAATGGGAAAATACGCCCTGATCATCGGTATCGAAAACTATCCTTCCGATAGTGGACAAGAAAAGGTAAAATATGCAAAAAATGATGCGGCTGAAATGGCCCACTACGCGCGAAGTGCCGGTTTCCAATTAATCGGCGACGGCCCCATCATGGATGAGAAAGCCGCATACAGTCAAATCATTGAATGGCTGGACTTAATGTTCCATTATGTGCAGCCCGATGATTTTGTACTTTTATACTATGCCGGCCATGGATATTACTCGGAATACGGGGGGTATCTTATTCCTTATGATTACAATTCAAATAATGAAAAGAATGAGAGCACCTGTATTTCCTTCGACAGTATTAATAAGCGTTTAAAGAATAAGAAACCCGCAAAATTTGTCTTCTTTCTCGATACCTGTCACAGCGGCTTTGCAGGTGAGCAGATCGACATCAGATCCAGGAATTCTCTCAAGTACAAAAAAGCCGGTATAAAAGCCCGGCGAAAAGTGAAGACACAAATAAACAATATGGTTCGTGGCGTAAAAAGTGGTTATTCCACCGGCCGCGTGGTCTTCACCTCCTCCAGCCCCCACGAACCGTCCATAGGAATCGATGAATTTAAACACGGCTTATTTACATATTATTTACTCCAAAACTTGAAACCCAAATCCCTTGAGCCGGAAATCAACATTGAAGAATTGATCATATTAACAAAAAATAGGGTGATTTCCTATTCGATAAAAAACCGGTTAAGGCAAACGCCGACCGCATATACCAATATTCAAGGAGAGTTTTATATCCCCACGTATACACCCCCACCCGATTCCGAACTCTCTACGTACGGTGAAATAGTTAAGGAAACCCTCATCCAAAGGCTGAAACACGTTCTTTATAACCGTTTGGATAGATTTAAATCGCTTGCCACTATTCTTCTTGTTGTACTGGGTATCGTTATCACTTTATTGCTTTCCCCGCTGATTCAAAAAACCGGCAGTCAATTCGGTCCCATCGAAGGAGTTAAAATCAATGATAACATTCTAGCCGCTATCGATGTCAGGGGCAATCAATGGGTGAAAAATTTCCATTCCAAAATAAACCGGCATGTGGTCGCCGATATCGATAAAGATGGAGAAAAAGATGTACTGGTGGGATTTTCGGTGGATGGGGATGAAGGAGGACGGGTGATTGCCTTTAATACGAATGGAAAGGAAAAATGGCGATTTTTTTACAATTCCCCTTATCCATACTACGGGAGTCTCAGGGGAAAATTAGCTGTTACCGATCTCAGGGTATTTGATGAAAACCAGGAGAGGATAATTACCGTGTTGTTAAAAGATTTTCATTGGTACCAATCCGTCTTTGTCGTTTTGAATCCCGGGGGAGAAAAACTGAAAGAATTCTGGCATCCCGGGCACATGCATCAGATTGAAAAAGTAAAAGACACATATATTATTCGTGCCGTAAACAATGACCTCCGGCAGACTGCGCTTTCCAAAAATCCCCGCAAGAATTTTTCGGTTATTTTCGGTTTACGCTTTGAAAACATCTATGGGCAAGCCCCTCCATATTTCGGTATTTCAAGGAAAAATATTAATTTTGAATGGTATTATGTTTTATCCGACCAGGATGAATCTTTTACACAAATGGTGCCGTTTGAGGATAAAATCAGCATTTCCATCTCCTGTGGTCTGGTGTTTTATCTTAATGATGCCGGTACTGTATTACGGCGCGGTCTTACCGATGGTTATTCTTGTGACGATTCTCTGAATTTAATCCCACTGAATCTCCTAAAGCGTTGATAATCTCACCTGACATTTTTTTCCCATTTTTGCCCGGCACTTCTCCCATTTAAAAGATTGAGGGTGGATTTTTGCTTCTAAATCGATTAAAATAATTATATGTTTGAACAGGAAGATTTGAATACCTCCTCCAGAATCTCCAATTGAGTCAAAAGATGCAATAAGACAGATATTTATCAGTTATTCACATAAAGACAAAAAGTTTGTAAATCGTCTTACCATCGACTTGGAGAATGCGGGGATGAATGTATGGGTAGACGAGAAAAAAATCAAAGTGGGAGACTCAATACCACAAAAAGTAGAAGAAGGAATATCCGGATGTGATTTCTTTTGTCTTGTTATATCCAGGCATTCGGTTAATTCAAAATGGGTGGAACGAGAATACAGGACTGCCTTGAATATGCAATTATCACCCGGTACAACTCCAAAGATACTACCTCTTCTCATTGAGGGTGTCGAATTGCCCCTGCTTTTAAGGGAGATTAAATATGCAGATTTTTCCAGGGATTATAAAAGTGGATTCAATGATTTACTCAATGCAATAAAAAAACAGTAACTACCATATTCTGACCCTTGACTTTAGGGGGTTCAGGGATGGAACTTTGAAATTTGGATTTTTTCTAACATACTTGAATGTCCTTTTCTTGAAGATAGGTGAGTTAAAAACGGGGCAGGCCAATTTTTTACTAATACCCTGGAAAAGTATGCAAAAAAAACAAAGATTTGAAAAAACGTCTTTAACGTGGGAAAATGGCCATGCCGTGCATGCGGTTGGGGTCGCCGACCCCTTTTTGCTTATTCTCAGGATTGCTCACGGGACATGGATGCCTCCACCAGCTCACTGTTCTCCACCTTAAACCTCTGGAAATAAACCAATACTTCATGATACAACAAGGGGATGCGCTCCATGTGCTCCAATAATTCCTGCAATTCCGGCCTGAACCGAATACCTGCTTTCTCTTCCTGTTCCCTCAACTTCTCACGCATCAGTTCCAGTTCCTTACCCAGTTCTGCCAACTCCTTCTCTCGACCCTTTTCCTGGCAATACATAGGCCCCTTGCCGAACATAAGCCAATCAATAGATATATCATGAGCCTCTGACAACTGGTAAAGGGTGTTTATACCGGGATACGTTTCACTGTTCTCGTTCTTGTAATATGAATTGTAATTAAGCCCCAGCCGCGCAGCCATCTCCTGGGCGGAATAGTTTAACTGCTTTCGCAGCAGCCTCAATCTTTTTCCTATACCGTCCAGTGTTTTTATTTTTCCTTTATAAGTTCGCACGTTTACCACTCCTGCATCGTTTTTTAAATTACAATTATACCAGAATTTCATGCAGGCATGTGGTTTTCTATAAAAAAAAATTCTTAGTAAGAAATACTTGTTTCCAGGATGGGGGATTGCACGGGCTAAGAAAAATGTTACTCTGATTGAAGGGGATAATTTATTTATGAGGTGGGATGATGTCCTTATATGGTGGGATAAAATATTTCTAAGTTGGGATAGTATGATTCTTCGGTGGGATAGATTGTGTTTATGCTGGGATTATTTATTTTTGAGGGACGATAATTTATTTCTGAGGTGGGATAATTTATTTTTTAGGTAGGATAATTTGGTTTTAGGCTGGGATGATATAATTTTTAGGTGGGATAGATTATTTCTATGCTGGGATTATTTATTTTTGGGGAACGGCAATATATTTCTGAATTGGGATAAAATTTTGCTTAGCCGGGATAAAATAATATACATTCTCGGCTGTCCCCTTTTCTTTTCCACCCCGGCCTTCGGCCATTCCTCTCAAGAGTGGAATTTTTAGGCACTGAGCTCTCTAAGAAATCCCCTCCCTCTGCCAACTGCCAACTTCTTGCTCCCCACTCACCCACTCAACTAACCCCTGGGATTATTTTTACCGTTTTTGGGACTATATTTGTTGCTTCAAAATCACAACTCCCAATATAATACCCGCAGAACGTTAAATTTTTGGAGGTAGTAAGTGACAAATCGAGCCAATGATTATGTTAAAAGGCTTCCGTTGAGGGAGGAAGGCGGGAATAAGGTAAAGTGGAAAAAAATGGGACAGTCATTCATGAGGCTGTGCCTTACCCTGTGACTATGGAAATAATTTTTCTGTGTTTTCTGTGTGCTTTATGGGTTCTTATTCTCATTAGCAGTCGAAAACGTAAAAGAATTCTCATCCTTTCAGCAAATCCTATAACTACTCCTCGTCTGCTTTTGGATAAGGAGGTGCGCGAAATCAAGGAAGGTTTGCGACGCTCAAAATATTGCAAAAGGTTTAAAATCTATTCGGAATGTGCGGTACGTCTTAAAGATCTGCGAAGAGCGCTTTTGGATTACAAACCACATATTGTTCATTTTGCCGGACACGGAAGCAAGAAGGGTATATTGGTACAAGATGATTTGGGAGACGCTGTTCCAATTTCTTCAAGTGCCCTATCTGAATTATTTAAACTCTGTTCCAAGCATGTAGAATGTATAATTCTCAATGCTTGTTATGCGGCGTCTCAAGTGTCTGCCATCAGTAAACATATTAATTATGTTATTGGAATGCGAAAAAAAATTGAAGATAAAGACGCAATTGAATTCTCTGTGGGCTTTTATGATGCCTTAGGTGCTGGTAAGTCTGTGGAAGAAGCCTTTAAATTTGGATGTAGTGCTATTCCATCTAACTACTCTGCTCTTCCAATATTGAAAAAGAAAAATGGTAGAGAAAAGCAGGGTAGCGAAACAGAAATTTTAGAAGCCGGTAGAAAGAGAAAAAAGCTAACGGTAATCCTGAAGATATCGATTTCATTTATATTTCTGATAACAATTTCGACCTTTATTTATAAAGGTTTCATCGGTCCATCGAATAATAAATTTCCTGAGATTAATATGATCCATATCCCAAAGGGAAATTTTTTAAGAGGGACGAGCGCGTCTGAAATCGAAGCGCTAGTGAATGATCATCCTGATTGGAGACCTGAATGGTTTACAGATGAATCTCCTCAAAGACAAATAACTATCGATTTATTCTATATATCAAAATTTGAAATAACCAATAAGCAATATGGAAAATTTTTAAAGGATAATCCGGCTTATGAAAAACCGGCCTATTGGGATGCAGCTGGTTTTAATGATCCTGATCAGCCGGTGGTGGGTGTAAGTTGGAATGATGCAGTAGCTTTTTGCAATTGGTTGAGTGAAAAGAAAGGAGAAAATTATAGGCTTCCCACCGAGGCCGAATGGGAAAAAGCAGCACGGGGAACCGATGCAAGAATTTATCCCTGGGGAAACACGGAGCCGGATATAAGAATGGTTAACTTTAGTCAACCTTACGTTAGTGGAAAGCCTATGCCTATAGGTTATTACGCAGGAGGCATGAACCCTCTTTATGGTACGATGGAAATGGCCGGGAATGTGGCGGAATGGTGCTGTGATTGGTATGATGAAAATTATTATAGAAATTTTGTAGATAACCATAATCCAGATGGACCTTTATCCGGTCAAAGGAAAGTGGTACGAGGTGGCTCCTGGATGGATAATGCATTTCTCTTACGGTGCACAGCACGCAGCAGCTATCCACCACATACCCAGAGAGAATTTATTGGTTTTCGCGTTGTTTTAATACCAGGGAATTAACCAATGTTAATTTGTAAAAGGAGGTGTAAGATGAATAAATTAAAAACAAGAACCGGATTGGTTCTAACTACAGTTTGTGTGTTTGTTCTCTTTCTTTTTATTTCATTCTGCAGCAATCAAGACGATAAGCAGATGAATCAAAGGAAAGGAGAAATAAGACAACCAAAAGAAAAGGTAAGCCAGGAAGAAATGAAAGGCCAGGTTGGTGAAAAGAAAGGAGAACCATTGGATGTTTGGGCTAAATTCACTGCTGCCGGCTGGATGGGTGATGGAGAATATGGTGAAAAGTACATCCAACTAGCTGAAGCATGGAAAGAAAATCCTCATTCTGCCCCTCTTTGTATCAGGATAACTTATACTCCGGGGCCTAAAAAAGGCTGGGCAGGTATCTATTGGCAAAACGAACCGGATAACTGGGGCGATGAGCCGGGGGACAATCTTCAAAAAATCGGTTATAAAAAACTGACCTTCTGGGCACGTGGAGAAAACGGTGGAGAAGTCGTTGAGTTTAAAGCCGGTGGGATTAATGCTCCAGGAAAAGCATACAGAGATTCCTTTGAAGTAAACCTGGGCAAAGTGGTACTTGAAAAGACCTGGAAGCAATTTACCATTGACTTAGAAGGACAAGATCTGTCAAGTGTTATTGGCGGTTTCTGTTGGGTTGCCTCTAGAGCCGCAAACCCGAAGGGATTGACCTTCTATTTAGACGATATTTATTATAAATAGCAAGTAGAGAGCAATATGCTCACTAATTTCATAAAATTAAGAAATGGTCAAGAATGTCAATAAGTTAAGCTTCTTAGAAGCTTATCTTAGTGACATTCGGGACAGTCAGCAAAAAAAGAATGAAATGACTTTTTTGCAGCCGGGAGCAAGCGATGACTGAAACCACCAGGTATAATAAAAAAACAAAACTTCCATTTAGAAAGAGCCATGCCTTTATTATCGGGATCAATGATTATCTTCACCTGGACAAACTTACCACAGCAGTGAATGATGCAAAAAAAATAGCGAAAGTATTAGAGAGGGAGCAAAGGTTTAAAGTCCACCCCCCTTTGATTAATGCGTCTTACAAGGAAATTAAACATTTGTTAGAAAAGACGATTATTAAAAAAGTTAAAGAAGAGGATCGGGTTCTTTTCTACTTTGCCGGGCATGGTATTGCCTCACAGGGAGACGATATACCGGAAGGCTATATTATGCCTGTTGATGCCGTCAAGGGAGATATTAACAGCTATATATCTATGAAAGACCTTCGTGATGCCATTACCCTGCTGCCTTGTCTCCATGTGTTATTGATCCTGGATTGCTGCTTTTCAGGTGCCTTTAAATGGTCAAGCCGGTACCGGGATAGTGGAACATTTATGCCTAAACGCATTTACAAAGAACGTTTTGAACGATTTGTCGAAGATCCCGCCTGGCAAGTGATCACTTCTGCTGCCTACGATCAATTGGCCATAGACATTTTACAAGGAAAACCAATAGGTAAACGGAATGATGAAAATATGGAACACTCCCCTTTCGCCCAGGCGTTATTCAACGGATTACAAGGAGCTGCCGACATTATCCCGGCAGAGGGAGGTGACGGCGTGATTACCGCTACTGAATTGTACTTATACCTAAGACAGCAAGTGGAACCTCAGACCATTGATGCGGATGAAAGGAGAAGACAAACCCCCCTGTTGTTTTCCCTCGATAGACATGACAAAGGCGAATATATATTCTTGCATCCCAGGCACCGGTTTAACCTGCCGCGAATCCCCGAAAGAGAACCTTATAAAGGTTTAAACTCTTTTGAAGAGAAAGACAGGGAACTTTTCTACGGTAGGAAAAGGGTGATAGACGAATTGATGCAAAAAATAGGTGAAAGGAATTTAGTTGTTGTAACCGGGGCTTCGGGAACCGGCAAATCCTCTGTGGTCAAAGCCGGCCTAATACCGGAGTTACGTAAACAGGGTTACAATATACTAGCGGTTATTCGACCGGGAAAGACTCCGGTTACGACGTTAGAAAAAGCTCTTAATGATTCAAAACTTTTCAGTCGTGAGATTTCTTTTACCAGTGATAGAAAGCTGATTTCAGAAAAACTTAATTCCTATAAGAATATACTGGTCATCGACCAATACGAAGAACTTGTGACCCAATGCGATAAAAAAGAAGATAAATATCTCTTTAACAGTATTTTAAAAGTATTATTGGATGCCAACAAAAATAATCTCTTTAAGATTATTCTGACTATTCGTGCCGATTTCGAGCCCTATTTTAAACGTTTAGAGCTTGGACCATATTGGCAAAACGCCAGCTACACCGTTCCCCCCTTCACCATGGGAGAACTGCGTGAAATTATTATAAATCCTACTATACAGGAAGTATTGTTTTTTGAACCACCCAAACTGGTAGATAGGATTATTAATGAAGTATTCCAGGAACCCGGGGCTTTGCCGCTGCTCTCTTTTACCCTCAGTGAGTTATACCGTTCGTATAAAGACAGTAAACGTACAGACAGGCTCCTGCGTGAAGATGATTATGATCAATTGGGGGGAGTCATCGGTGCGTTACATAAGCGTGCCGATTATCTTTTTAACGCTCTGGACCAAAACCATCAACACACCATGCGTAAAATCATGCTGCGCATGGTCTCTATAGAGGGAAGTGAACTGGCCGGGCAAAGAGTCCTGATGGAAGAACTGCAATTCTCAGAGGAGGAAGATAAACGGGTTCAATATGTCCTTGATAAATTACTGGAAACCCGGCTGCTCTTGAAAGACAAAGACGACAATGATCAAACCTATGTAGAACCGGCCCATGACGCTTTAATAAGGGGATGGACTAGAATATGGGAGTGGATAGAGGACCACGAAAAAGAAAAAATTATATTACAAGCCAAACTGCGGACAGCGGTAAAAGATCAATCAGTTGGAAAAGGGAAGCTGTGGGATAATGACCCCAGGCTTGATTTGCTTAAAGAAGAATTACAATCTCCAGGTTCCTGTATGAATAAACATGAAGCAGGTTTTGTAGAAAAAAGCATTAAACTTAGAAAACGAAAGAAAAATAGGGCCTGGACTATCGCGATAAGTGTTATAATTATTCTATCAGCTTTATCGATTTTTGCATTTTTCAAAGCCAGGGAAGCGAGGAGGGAGGCAAGAATCGCCCAGTCCAACTACTATGCCTCTCAAGCCCGGATAATATTAAATAAAGCTCCTGCCACTGCCTTACGCACAGCAGAGGAGGCTTATAAACTGGATCGAAACAATAACGTCACGCAAGTATTGAGCGCGGCAGCAGCACAAACGTCAGAACGCCCATTATACAACGTAAATTTTCAACACAACTATCATGTAAACACTGCTGTATTTTCACCCTCAGGCAGCAGGATACTCACTGCTTCTGAGGATAAAACCGCCAAATTATGGGATTTACAGGGAAAGCTCTTGCAGGATTTTAAGCACGAAAAAGCAGTAACTTCAGCGGCTTTTTCACCAGATGGCCGAACCATACTCACCGTTTCCAGGGATAAAGCTGCTAAGCTGTGGGATTTGCAAGGCAGACTTTTACAGGACTTCAAGCACGAAAAAAGGGTTACTTCCGCGGAATTTTCACCGGATGGCCGCACAATACTAACCGCATCCAATGATAACACCGCCAGGTTGTGGAATGTGCAGGGTGCACCTTTAAACGTGTTTTCCCATCGAAACGATGTGAACGCTGCCCTGTTTTCCCCGGATGGTACACGGATTCTTACGCTTTCCAATGATAAAACCGCCTGGCTGTTGGATTTGCACGGCACCGCCTTAAAAGGTTTTAATGGAGTTACATCCGCTGATTTTTCGTCAAGCGGAAAACATATCGTTTTTGTTTTATTCAATAATACCGTCAAATTATGGAACCTGGCAGCCAATACAGAAAAGGTTTTCAAAAACCACTCCCGGATCGTTCATTTGGCCGCTGTTTCTCCTGATGACAGCAGCGTACTTATCGCTTATTTGGGAGGGGCCGTTAAACTGCTGGATTTAGACGGCCAATCTGCAGCCTCTTTTGGACTTCATGAAGACAGTGTTACTTCCGCTCTATTTTCAGCCGACGGCACTAAAATACTCACCACCTCCAGGGACAGCACTGCCAAACTGTGGGATTTAAATGGCAGCCTGATCGCGGACTTACATTTGCACAAAGATAGCATCATATCCGCTGCCTTTTCTCCGGACGGCACACGAATACTCACCGCCTCCAGGGATAATACCGCTAAAATGTGGGATTTGAAAAATCAATTGTTGACTGAGTTTACCACCCGCAAGGAGGAGGTGAAGTTTGCCGATTTTTCGCCGGATGGCACAAAAGTGATTACTATTTCCGGAAGTAACACCGTTCAATTATGGGATTTGCGGGGAAATCTTAAGGCAAATTTAAATAAGCATACAAAAATAGTGCACTCTGCGATCTTTTCTCCCGATGGTACCCAAATACTGACTGCTTCTGCCGATAATACAGCCAAACTGTGGAACCTGGAAGGCACTACTATAACAGATTTTAACCGGCATATGGACAATGTGAATTCAGCCGTATTTTCCCCGGATGGATGTTTGATTCTCACCGCCTCGTATGATGACACCGCCAAACTCTGGGATTTGCAGGGTAATCTACTGCAAAGCTTTAAGCACCAAAAAGATGTAATCTCCGCTGTTTTTTCCCCGGATGGGAGAAAAATACTCACCGCCTCATTTGATAAAACCGCCAGACTCTGGGATTTGCGAGGTAACCTGCACAAAGAGTTTAATAAACACAGTTGGCAGGTGGATATTGCAATATTTTCCCCTGACATCACTAAAATACTAACCGTTTCTTCAACAGCAAGTCTGTGGGATGTATATGGCAAGCTTCTAAAAACCTTTAATTGCCTTAAATACCTAAAAAACAAAACAGATATAGAAGTAGATTATAGTGTCACCTACGCGGTCTTTTCTCCCGACAGCCAACAGGTCCTCACAGCGGTTAACGATAATAGGGCGAGACTTTGGAATTTGAAAGGAGAATTGGTAACTCAATTCAATCATAAAGCAAAGGTCTATTCTGCGGTATTCTCACCCGATGGCACGCGTGTCCTCACCGCTTCTGCCGATAGTACTGTCAAATTATGGGATTTGCAGGGTAACCTGTTGTCTGACTTTAATAAACATGAAGGAGACGTCTATTCTGCTGTATTTTCAGCGGATGGCAAAAGAATCCTCAGCGCCTCTGCCGATAAAACCGTCAAACTCTGGTACACGCCCAAAGGCATTATCCATTGGTTGGAAACAGCGCAAATCCCGCCGTTTATGCCGGAGGAAAACGGCATACAGAATTACAAATAAAAAAAGGAGATAAATATGAAACAACATGTTCTTTTTAAATTATTTACCCTGGGATTGGTAGCCCTGGTTTTATTTGCCACCAATTGTGCAAAACCCGCTGAGCAGAAGGATAAAGAAGTGATTGCACAATTGACCGATTATTTGAACTCCCGGGACCCGCTGGGTCAATTTAAAATCGATCCGGCAACCACCATTGTGACACTTGTTGGAAACAACCGATATCAAATTACATTAAAAAATACGTTCTTTATCACCGACCTCACAGGGGTTGTCGATATTGTCAATAAATACATCTCATCAAAAGATAGCCCTTTTTCAGAGTTGGATACCTCCCGGATGGAAGAAGTAATTTTGATTTACGGCCCGGAAGACAATTACCTCAATTTACGTTCTATAAAAGGCCTGAGCATTGAAAATGAACTGGAACCCAAATTATCATCGTTTGGGGGCCTGGAGCTGAATAAGATTGGTGTATCGATAGGAAAAATAACCTATCAGGGCCAGGATACCAGGGATTCCCGATCTTCCGAAACCGTGGAACATTTAAAAATCGATTTGAGCGGTTTAACAGCGAAGAAAGACAAAATATCGATCCTCCTGGATATTGAGAAAATCGGCAAAGTCGATGCCGGTAAAGAGGATCACAATCTTTCCGATTACCTGATGAACAAAAATGCCCCGCGGCCGGATCTTAAAAAAGCCCTTGAAACAGGAGCGGCAATAAATGATTTAAATATCCAACTGGGCAAAGTGTACCTTTCAATAAAGAAAAATGGCAGCAAAATATGCGATAGCAGCATAAAAAATGCGGCTTACTTACAATTCATGAAACCCGATGACACCCGTAAATCGTTTAAATATGGCCAGGGCATCCAATTGAAAAATTTGAAATTATCCATACCCGGTAAAAAGGAATTCCAATTGTTAAGCCACGTAAAGGAGTGCTGCTTTGAGTTTTCTATAAATAACTTGAGCCCGGGGGCAACCCTGGCTTTTCTTGATCTTATGAAAAAAAGTTTTACATTGAGGAACCAGGTGGACAGCACAAAAGTGAGCGAATATACGTCCCTGGTGACGAGATTGCTGTTTGAAATTATGAAATCAAAAGTCTATATGCAATTCTCAATCTCTCCATTTAAGCACTACTTCGGAGAAATGAAAGCAGTAGCGGACATAAGGTTGTATAATTTAATGGCGGGTCCGATAGTGAAAATAACATTGACTCTATTCAAAGTAGATGATATTTTAAACAAATTAAAGGAAGCCGATGTACTTTCTGCTGACACCTTGAAAATAATTTCGGGAATCATTGAGAGATATGCGGTAAGACATGGAAATGGAGACGCTTCCTTTATATATGAGATGGATATTCACCAACTGAGAAAAATGTTATTACAGGGAAATCCCCTGATCCCCCCTACTTCCCATAATTTTTCCGATTTCCCGCATCATTAGTGTATTTTGAAAAGGAAGTGAAAAATGGCACATCAACGGAAATTGGCGCAAGAATGTTCTGTTGAAGAGTTGGATAGAGAACTGGTCGCCAGGGGTGCACAAATTCCCGATAAGAAGCGATTTAAATTCAAAGACAGGGAAGGTACCCTGGAACGGGCAGTTATTATGGCACAAGTAAAGGAGTTTTATGAAGCGGCCGCATCTCTATCCCCAAGTAAAAACCTCCGTCACTTGACTACCTGGGAGCTGGCCAAAGCCCTGATGTTTAAGACCAGGAAAATGAGAATAGAAGGCGGCAGGGGCATATGGGATGATGATGATCGAAAAGATTATTACCAGATCGACGATGGACAAGTTAAGAAAAATGCCGATTGTGTGGCGGCCATCTGTGGGAAAGATGATTTGATCGCTGAAGACAATGGATTCTTCAGGTTGAAAACCAAAATCTTCGGAAAAGTTTTTCACCTGCGTGACAGGGAACCCTTTTGCCGTCAACCCATCGCAGCAGGGAGGTTATGCACGGGTTTCCTGGTAAAAGAAGATATAATTGCCACAGCAGCTCATTGTATACATGGGACCAGTTTATCCCAACTCCGGTTCCTGTTTGGCTATAAAATGTTGGATTTCTCCACAGCAGTAACACGGGTGCCCAATGACAATATCTATAAAGGAGTAGAAATTATTGATAGAGTTTATCGTGGTTTTAGGGGTGATGGTTCGGATTGGGCACTGGTGAAGCTGGACCGTAAAGTTATCGGACAGTCGGTGGTAACTTTCCCCAGTGCGGAGATTTCCTGCGGTCAACCGGTCTATGTCATCGGTCACCCTTGTGGATTACCATTGAAATATGCAGCCGGAGCACGTGTGAAAGCGTTTGAAAATGTCTATTTTTCGGCTGACCTGGATGTTTTTTCCGGTAACAGTGGTTCCCCGGTATTCGCTAGTAATACCCATGAGTTGGTAGGAATCGTGGTACGCGGTGATAATAGAGATTTTAGATGGACGTGCAAGGGTTGGATATCCGTGAAATACCCAAACCGTGAAATATACTCCAAAGGAGCCCAATGCACCAGGTACTCTGAATTCAGTAAATATTGTCGATAAGACGGAAAGTAAGAAATATCGATAAAGACATACTGGAGGAACAATGAAAGAAAACGAAGAGATACGAATTAGCATTGAAGTTTTACCTCACCTCAATAATGATACCCCTGGTATCGCCGCAGAATTGACCCGGGAACTGGGTGAATCGGCAAAGGTTGAATTAATCACCAATAAACCCCCCATGATCCCGACAAGAAGTCCGGACCCTGGCCTGGCACTGCAGTTCGTCAGTGTGACCTTTGCTGGAATCGGGATACTCATTAAACTGGCGGCGCTGTTGAAGGATATTAGTAAGAAAAAAAACGGCAGTACACTGATTATCACCAATCCCAAGACGGGTATAGCAGTGAAGCTTTCGGCAGCCGATTCGTTGAAACGAATTGAAAGAAAGTTGCGCAAAATTCTCAAGAAAAAAGGAGTTGAAATGACGTTTAAAAAGAAATGAACTCATCGTTCAGTTTTCAATCACCCGGAGAAATATTTTTTAAATGGCAAAGCCATGAGCATTCATTTGAAACAAATAGAGACAATTTAAAATATTTAAAAAAAGGAGGAAAAATGAACCAAAAAACAAGAATTTTTTGGATTACCCTGGTGGTAATTTTTACTTTCATCGGATGTGGTTCTGGTAATTCACCCAAAAACGTAGTAAAAAACTATATCAAGGGTGTACAAAATTTTGATGCTGAACTCGTATGGAAAAACAGCGAGGTTGACTCTTTTGACGAAACCTTATTAAAAGAAGAAAAAGAGAAAAAGTTTCAGGATTACAAGACAGAATTTGATAAAAAAGAACATGAAAGATTCAAACTTTTTACTCCAAATGCCAACTTCAAAATCTTCTCAGTAGAAAAAGATGATTCCAAATACAAAGTTTTTGTTGAAGTTAATTATCCTTCAGAAAAACCGTTTAAACTAGACAAATTTAAGACTGCAAAAAAGTTAAAAATCACATTCCTGGTCAGGAGTAAAAAGGGATATAATTATGTAGATGACTTCTATTGGAAGACAATTGAATATAATAGACAATACGACAACATGATCTTATCAGAATTTGTAAAAGCGAACAAAGAGAAAGATTTAAACTTATGCTATGAAAAATGTAAAAGTGCTTTAAACCATGATAAAGAATATTTCAGTGATATAAATATTCTCACTGATAATCTTTTAAAAGAAATTTGTGTTTGTGAAGAAGGGTTGTCGAAAAGCGAGTTACATAAATTCTTATCTGTCACACAGGATGAAGTTACAGATGATACGAGCACCTATAGTTATGAGGCACGTTGGAACAGAACAGACAGTGGTGATTATTACTATATGCCTGGAGGCAGCGGGACAATTGTTGAAGGAAGCTACGTATCATTTTATATTACAAATAATCTTAAATGTACATCGGTTAATATTTTATTGAAGATTGATGCCAGAACAAGAAGATATGAAGATAGTTTGTACATTTACGATTCCCAACCCCTTAGTACTGCAAAGGAAATTCATAATCTTAAACCGGGTGAGAGCAGATATGTTTCTACACATCTTGCAGGTACGAATATAGTGAAACCAAAGAATCCAGATAATGCACTTACCAGCATTTTGGCATTAGCAGGAAATCTATCCACAGCGGCAGCAGGGGATTGGGCAAAAAGAACACCGATAGATAGAAATAGTGTTAAGATTTCAATCAAGAGTATATCCAAAAATTGATTAGAAATTTGATTTTGTTGAGTTTTTTTGCAGGTTTCTTGTATAATAATATATACTAATAGCCGCCAAAGATACAAAGGAGGCAATAAGTAAAAAAGGAGATACAAATGAAAACGCTTATTCCCGGGGCGATTATTTTGTTCCTCTTCGTTGTTGCTGTGCCGGGGGACACGCGGTACAGCATTGCGGACCATATTCAAGAGGATAAAGAAAGATGGAAACCCTTCTATATTAATGTTACACCATCTCAAACCGTCAACCAATGGAAGGTTCCCTTTAAAACAGAAAATAGGAATCGATTAAACACCGTAAGAGTATTAAGTACGTTCGGTGCTAAGAGGTTATCCTATGTCAGGGGCCATTTTCATACAGGCATCGATTTAATTCCCGCAAATAGCCGGGAACAATTCATCTATGTCTACCCGATGGCTGAAGGTGTGGTATGTTCGATTCACCTGGGAGACCCTCACAAAACAGTGGTTATCAAACATAAATTATCCAGCGGCAAGGTTATTTATACCTCTTACAAGCACCTGCAAAAGATTCTTGTAACCAATGGGCTGCAGGTTACGACAGACACCCGGTTAGGCAGGTTATATACTGCCGATGAGGCCAGGGCATTGGGAGGAAACTACAATCACCTTCACCTGGAAACCAGGAAGAAATTTGACGATTATGGGGTTGCCAGTTGGGCCACGTTGACCAGGGCTGACCTCGACCGGCGATTTTATGATCCCTGGAAGTTCATGAAAGAAAATATAAGATGAATCGTAACAGTAGGCCAGGGGCGCTTTTTATAAAAACTGCCCCTGTCCGTGAAACATCCGCAAAAATTTTTGTTTAAGGTGTTTTAGGGGATGCCGATATGGTTCTGTTTATTAATGATGCACACATTTGGAATTTTTGACGTTTTTTTTTGATCCGTTCTCTTTTCCTTTCATCATTCATCACTCATCATTCATAATTTAGAATTCAGAGGGGTGTGTCTCTTTCCTCAACCTTAACCTCAACTTGATTTTAATAGACTATTTTTACCGTTTTTGGGACTATTTTTATTGCACCCAATTCACGATTCCAGGTATAATCTCATCAGATCGATTGACATTATAAATGATAAATGGTAGATGCAGTTATTTTAGCAGGAGGCGCAGTAACATGACATTAAGAAAAATACCGACTGAATTCTCCGTTGAGGAGATAGACAGGGAACTGGTTGCCAGGGGAGCTCAAATTCTTGGAAAAGAGCAATTTAAATTTAAAGATAAGGAGGGCACTCCTGCACGAGATGCTGCAATGGCTGAGGTTAAGACATTATACGATACGGCTTCATCTCCGAATCCGGCTCTCAGCGATCTCAGTACAGGGGATTTGATTAAACTACTTATACTTAAAACACAGAAAATGTCCAACACCAGGGGCATATGGTTTGGGGATGACCGGACGGATTTTTATGAGATCCCGGATGAACAGGTCAAAAAAAATGCCGGGTGTGTTGTGTTTATATGTTTGAAAGACAATTTGATTGAAGAGAAGAACGGATTCTCAACACTGAAAGTCAAAAACTATGGAAAAACCTTTAGCCTGTGCGAAAATGAACCCTTCCATGATCAACCCATATCGAAAGGGGTTTCGTTTACAGGTTTCCTGGTAAGCGAAGATACCATCGCAACTGCGGGTCATGTTGTGAAGGGAAGGAAATTAGCAGACCTCTGTTTTGTTTTTGGTTTTAAAATGGAGGGCCCCTACAAACCTGTAATACGGGTGCCCAATGAGAACATTTATAGAGGAGTAGAAGTTCCTCACAAGGTTTATCGCAGCCTTAAGGGTGATGGGGCGGATTGGACACTGGTAAAACTGGACCGTAAAGTTGTGGGCCACCCCCTTGCAGCGTTGTCCAAAAAGAGAATTTTCAGCAATCAGCCCATCTATGTCCTCGGCCACCCGGAGGGATTACCGTTGAAGTATGCACCGGGATCACGCATTGAGCAGGTTAATGGAGCCTGTTTTGGGGCTAGATTGGATATTTACTGCGGCAACAGCGGGTCACCCGTATTCAGCACCGATACCCATGAGGTGGTCGGTATGGTGGTGCGTGGCGATACCAGGGATTTCAGGTATACGGGGAAGTGTTGGCTCTCCGTTATATATCCCAATCCCGAGATACAATCCACAGGAGCAGAATGTACTATGGTCTCAGAGTTCGCTAAGCACTGTCGAAATACTGGAAACTAAAGAAGTAAAAGGAGCAGCAGAAAAGTGAGTTGCATTAAAAAAAAAAGGTGGGATTCTCAAGGATGAATCCACCTGTATACGATTTGCTGAAGGAAGTTAACAAATGGCGAAAGAAATTAATGTTACTGTCGAAAACAAACTTGTAATGGAAAAACGAGACATGAATGTTTACCACCATTCCACCAGGAGCGCTCATATGATCAGTCATAACAGCTCCATAACTCTTCCCCTTAGACCGGCTGTAGAAGATGATTACCTGGATATTTCCGTTGTCAGTGGGCCTGGTCATTTAGAAAACAAAAGTGTGGTAAATTTGCCGTCATGGGCGGATTTTGAATTTTCTTCCCGGGGAAGAGGGAGCATCATTCGTTCAGGTGACCGGATATTATTGAAAATCCCACCGGGTCCCCCCGAATGGCAACTGAAAATGACACGGTCATCCTCCCCCGTTAGTCAATCAACAGACCGGGTAACCATCGGCGATGATTCACAGGAGTTTTAATAAAGATGAATTAAATTGAGAGGCTAAATGGAGAGGTTAGATTAAATGGAGAGGCGAACGTGATACATTAAGGGGGTGGTGGACCAGAAGGGGTAAGTCGTCAGAGGGGCAAGATTTTTATTAAAGTCTTGCCTCCGGCTTCCCTCTTTTACTTAAATACTCCCATGGGAAGCCTGAGCATAGCTACCGTACCATTGGGTTTGTTTTTTTTCAGTGTAATTTCACCCTTGTGTAATTCCGCCACTTCTTTAACCAGCGAAAGCCCCAGCCCGGAACTCTTCTTCCCGGTTTCCGGTCGCTGCAGTGAATAAAATTTATCGAATACTTTGTCTACGGCATAATCCGGGATACCCGCTCCGCTGTCCCGGATAATCAAAAAAAGCCGGCGAAAATGCTCCTTGATCTCAACAGAAATAAAACCCCCGTTGGGGGTAAAATCCACGGCATTCTGCAATAGGTTAAAAACCGCCTGGAAAACCAAAAAACGTTCGCCTTTTAAACAAAAACCTTCCCCCACTTTTAACGATAGAATAATTTCTTTTTTTTCCAGGATAACCGACATCTCTTCCACGATGTCTTTTACCATTTGACTTAAATCAATGGTCTCCACATTTTGCAGCTCACGCCGGTGTTCCAGTGAAGCCAGTTCCAGCATGCGTTCCACGATGCGCTGGAGACGGTTGCTTTCAATATCAATGTTGGTGATAAATTTTTTCCGGTCCTGCTCCGCTAAGTCCTCCTGGAGCAGCTCCGCCGCTCCTTTAATAGCGGATAAAGGCCCCTTTAACTGGTGAGTCAGAGTTTGAACATATTTTTCAATATATTTCTTTCCTTCCAATGATTCCCGCATCTTTTCAAACGATTCCCCCAGTTCTTTGATTTCGCCTTTTCCCAGATCGGGAAACAAAGGACGCTCACCTTCTTTCACTGTTTCAGCATAGTTTGTAAGACGTCGAATGGGAAGCGTGATCCATCGGGAAATAAAAAAACTCAGACCCAGGGCAGCCGCAAACCCCAAAAGGCCCGCGACAAGGATATTCCGCCGGGTCGTGTCGATAAAGGTATTGATACTTTTCCAGGGTTTGGATACCGTGCAAACACCGAATATTTCACCGTTGACCATCACCGGCGCACCCACATAAGCCACACTGGAAAGCGGGTCACCGGGATCAAGTCGAGTCGTGCGGGCCCCATATTCACCCCGCATGGTCCGTAACACATCATGCCTATCAGAAAAATCTTCCCCCTCCCACTGCCCATTATTGGAATCGAAGATTACAGTCCCCTGTTTATTGGTAACATAAACCCCCATACTGACTTCTTCTTTCTCCAGTTCATAAATCCTGGCCATGAATCGACGTTTGCCAACATTGTCTAATACCCGGCGCAGCGGTTCTGTGACGATTTTATTGTCCCGGATTTCCTGTTCCAGGTAAGCAGCCAAAATATGAGCAATATCTACCATGGGTTCTTCCATGGATTTCTTAGGCTGCACATTGACGTCGCTCATGATCCAGGAGATCAAAGAAATAAAACCCGCCGCCAGGATCACTACAAATCCTAAAAAAATACGATAACTGATTTTCACCAATCCTCCTTTAACGCATACCCACTGCCCCTGTGCGTAACAATAGGATCACAATCCGGGGTAATGTCCTTTAACTTTCGACGAAGGTTTTTGATGTGCGCATCCACCGTACGCGCCAGGCTCATGTCCGGTTCTTCCCACGCCATTTCCATCAACTGCTCCCTGGTGTAAACCCAACCCGGATGATCGATCAATATTTTTAAAATCCGGTACTCATACCTGGAGGTTTGTACCTGGACACCACGATAGTAAACGGCATTTCTTCGCTCATCATATTCAAAGGGAAAATCTTTAGGACGCGACGGTTTGACTTCCACCTGGACTTCCTTTTCAGCCGCCGCCTGCTTTAACCGCCGCAGCACAGCCTTAACCCGTGCCGTTAATTCCCTGGGACTGAAAGGCTTGGTTACATAATCATCCGCACCCATCTCAAGCCCCACCACCCGGTCGATTTCCTCAGAACGGGCCGTAAGGAAAATTACCGGCACATCACTCTTTTTCCTTAATTCCTTAAATAGTTCAAACCCATTAATATCGGGCAGACCAATGTCCAATAACACCAGCGTGATTTCCTTTGATCGAACCGTTTCCAGGCCCTCCATGCCGGTGGAACACCAGATGGTGTCAAATCCTTCAGTCTTTAAAGCATACACAATATTATCTACAATACCACTTTCATCTTCAATGATCAAAATCGTCGGTTTCATATTATTTCACTCCTTCTCCCCTATATTAACAATGAGTCAAGACTTTGTCAATTATTATTTGATGCCTCCGGCAGCCAGGGGGGCTCTTTTCGAGAAAACTGCCCCCCTGGACCCCCCGCAAAAG
>WVZO01000533.1:67183-67351 GCA_011772425.1 Candidatus Aminicenantota bacterium | reverse complement strand
TCCATGAACTTCAGTGGTAATTTTACACACATTTCAGGACAACCTATGGAACAATAACAGCACTGCTGCATCTTCCCAAATCCCCGGGGAAACCTCTACTCTCCCTTCGCACCGGAGCGAAGTGCCGACCCGTTTAATCTCGTCATATATTCGAATACCATTCACTTT
>WVZO01000533.1:66801-67099 GCA_011772425.1 Candidatus Aminicenantota bacterium | reverse complement strand
ATAATACAAGTATTAGGCTGACTTGAACAAACCATAAAAACGAAAACTTTTTAATTTTCATTTTTTCATTACCTCCCTATTTAGGAAGATGCCACTTTTAGTTAGAAATGGGGCGATGCTTTATTGCTATTACTTTGTGGGGCTGCTCCTGGCAGCAAAAAGTAACCCAGTAACGCACCGCCCCAGGTGGTGATTCAGAATCGGTAAATCAGTCCAAAATGTGCAACTAAGAACTCCGGGTCATCCCCATTAGTAAATATATGATGATAATCTACCCCACACTCAGCTATCATTCTAG
>WVZO01000533.1:0-66745 GCA_011772425.1 Candidatus Aminicenantota bacterium | reverse complement strand
TTCCACCAGTATGTATCAGTTACTGAAGACACAGCCGAGGTAAATTTATTATATCCCACCAAACCAACCAATGATAATTGAGGTTTCAAGCGATAGCCAACATCCAGGCCAACCATCAAACCGCCGTCATAGAGATTTCTAAAATTCCGGATCGGGTAGGTTCTTCCTATATGTAGACTCAGGCACCACCTACGCTGGGGTGTGTGTACAATAATTTCAGAAGATACACCCCCCAGTATCTGACCATTCAGTTTAAATGAAAAATCAAAATTCCCTTTGGCACAGATTCTTGATTGCCTTCTTACATCATCTGTTACAATATCCTCTCTATCTTTGCAGGTTTCAAGATATTTACAATCAATGGTGATTAGTTTCTCTTCTTTTGGTCGGAGCGGTATATTTTTAAGATCGGGAACATTAGCGGTGAACTGCCATGAAGCTGGTCTGGGCTCAATAATAATAGCACCGACAGCATCAACATCCAAAATATTCTTGATGTAAAACGAAACCGGAGCAGGTGTTGGCCCAACTGTGGGTACACTGTTAAAATTATTTTGAGCCTTATTATCATAAGTTGCGCACTCATCAGAGATAATCTCAACAATCACACAAAAATGGTTAATGCCGGCAAATGCAGGGGGAACTGAAGTCAAATCCCAAAGTACCTCTACTTCATCGGTAAGGCCCGCGCCCAAAGGAGGACGGCTTGCCGTGTGAATATGCTGTTCATTGGCCAAATCGATAACACCTGTGAAAGGGACATATGAAAAACGAACCTGGAATGATCCTGAAGACACATTTCCGGTGTTTGTAATCCGGGCAAAGAGATGATTATCGGATTTTCCGATGGATGGTTCATCGGGTTCCTGGATGCCGTTGCCGTTGTTATCACACCAGACGTCTGGGGTCTGCCAATATGGATGCGAGGGTGGAGATAGAAAATAGCCCCACGGTGTGATGGAGAGATTGGAAGTGGAAAAATGAGGCAATAAGACTTGTTGAATGCGACGTCGGCAAACACTGCAGAAGTTGACGCCGAGAACTCGCATCAGACATGTTCTTACCGGACGGTAAATACCGCAGCGATGATAACTCCCTCCTTCATAGGTTCCAATGATACCTTCCCAAGATGCCGGAGGCTGTAAAGCGGCGTTGGTGCAGTCCGATCTATTCCAAGTGGGGATCGGGGTAGTGGCAAGAATCAGGTCATACCACTTAACATCGGCCCGGTTGGTCTGGATGGTAAGGTTAGGTCGACTGGGTTCACTTCCGGTATAGGTGTCTGAAGCGCCATACTCATATTCGTCTCCTAGTCCTCCAACAGCATGTCCCAACTCATGTAAGACGATGCTGGTAAAATTTGTTCCCGTTGAAGAAAAGGTAATATTACTGCTGGCACATCCTCCGTGCTCTGTGTCGTTTACCAGCACAACAATAAAACTCCAGTAAACTGTTGCACTGTCGGCCGTGCTCTGAACCAGTAGAATATTGGAACTCCAAATACATCGCCTGACTCCATTACAGTAAGAGGAATCCAGGTATGTGGCCCTGGTAATCGGGGGGGTGGCACACGGTTTGTCTGCTCCTGATTCATTGGAGGCGATATTCACTCGGTAGAAATTTACCGCTCCACCGCAGTGCCCAAACGAAACATTGGCATTAAACGCATTCACCACTTGCTGAACTTGGGTCTCAAAAGTAGCGATATCATGAGACTGGTAACCGTCTCCCATAATAACTATATTGAACCTCTGGGCATCCGGGCCATTGTCCTGGATCTTTGTGACACTTAATACAGTGCCGTCACCGGTATCTGCTAATATAGATAGGGGAAAAAGCAGCACCAACAAGCAAACGCCAGCCAATAAAAACTCATATTGTTTCTGTTGGTTCATTTTGAGCCTCCTTTTTTCTTTAAATCAAAGAATCCTAACTCTTCGCGTTTCTGTTTTTCAAAGGGAAGTGTCTTATATCCTGGGGCAGGACGGGTAAAACGAATAAAACGGGCTTCAGGCGCTGCTGAAATAATAATTGAAAAAACTATCTCTTTATGCTCGATCAATTTGCTTTTCAAGTGCCCGGGACGTTCGGGGTCTTCATATTCAAGTAATGTGGTGGTTGGATCAGGCATATTCGATCGTAATACAGATTTTTTTTCACTATTCAACAATTCGAAAAAGTAACCGGTGGGATTTTTTTTCTCTTCTAGAATTTGTTCTTTAATGGTGACAGGGATTACCATCTGAAGTTTTTTGACTTTCAGCAAATGAAATGCCCCATTTTGATACTTAATGGTTAATCGAAACGCTGGCTCTGGTTTCGAGTTCATTTGGCCGGAAATAAGCTCCGTGCCCACTAAAAGGCAAAAGATGATGCATACGATTGCAATCTGCCTAAAAGTGAGGGCTGAAGCAAAAGTAAATGTTCTTTTTTTCTTACACATTTATCTTATCCTCCTTAAATTTGAATTTTCTGTGGAATCCACAGCGTTTTTTATTTTATAACTTTCCTTTTCATTCATTCTTTTACCAGTTGGATGAATTAGAACGGATGCATTCGGTAAAAGGGGATATTATGTCTAATTAATTTTGGTATCATAGTTCTCATTACTATCCTCTCAATATCCATGAGTAAGACTCATCTGTTAAAAATAGCATAATATTCCGATTTTTGTTCAACTTTTATAATAGTTGATATTTTTTTTTTAAAATGCTGAATTAGAGAGGGTTTTAAAATGTCAATTTTTATAAAGATTGATATTTACTGCCATGAAAATACCTTTTGCCTCCGGCGGCCAGGGGGGTTCTTTTCGAGAAAACCACCCCCCTGGACCCCCCGCAAAAGCTTTTGTTTATTTTTGAAATTAAAATTACTGTTACCAGTTTCAAAACATTGACAATCCCTGATAAAATTAGTAGTATATATTACTACAAATGATTTATAAGAGGTACTAAATGCGAGTTTTGTTTTTGCATGCAGATCGTTTTTCGTACGAGGTTACTGGAGAAACATCCATTACCAAACAACTGGATCCCATTCCTCCTGAGATGCTCAAAGGAAATGCCGATAACGTATTGGTATGTATGATTTCAATTGAAAAAGGAGACGGAGATACCCTGCAAGGAGTGGTGGACAAAGCCGCTGCCGATATTGCTGATCAATGTGAAAAAGTGGACAGCAAAAATGTTTTTCTTTATCCCTACGCCCATCTTTCGCCCACATTAGAAACGCCGCGAACAGCGGTAAAGATTTTAGACCAACTTGCCGTGTCTCTGTCCGGCCTTAATAAATTTACAGTTTACCGAGCGCCGTTTGGTTTTTATAAGAGATTTGATATAAAGGTTAAAGGCCATCCGTTATCTGAATTGGGACGTACCATTCGTGTGGAAGAAGGAGAAAAAGAAAGCTCCGGTTTAAAAGCGGAAGAGGAGAAGATCAGTGAATGGCTGATCATGACCCCGGATGGTAAGGTTACCAGCGCGGATGATTTTAATTTCCAGGAACATCGGCTGTTTAAGACGTTTTTCGATTATGAAACCCAGGGGTCACGCCTCTCAGAGGAAGCACCGCCCCACATACGGCTGATGCAGGAGCATGAACTGGTGGACTATGAACCCGCATCGGATGCAGGAAACTTCAGGTGGTATCCCAAAGGGTATGTGATGAAAAAAATCCTGGAAGAACAGATCAATGCCGTGCTCAATCAGTATGGCGCCATGCAAGTGGAAACGCCGATTATGTATAGTTTAAATCATCCGGCACTGGCCAAGTACCTGGACAAATTTCCGGCACGGCAATATACCGTCAGTTCGGACAAATCCGAGTACTTTTTAAGATTCGCCGCTTGCTTTGGGCAGTATTTGATGAAGCATGATATGCAAATCAGCTACCGGCAGCTTCCCATTCGTCTTTATGAGCTCACACACTTTAGTTTTAGACGTGAGCAAACCGGTGAATTGGTGGGGCTCAAACGCCTTCGTGCCTTTACCATGCCGGATATGCATACGCTGTGCGCCGACATTCCCCAGTCCATTGAAGAAATGCTGAACCAGGTTAAACTATGCCTGGAATGGATGGATAATTTAGGTTTTAAGCGAGATGAATATGTGGTGGCCCTTCGAGCTGTAAAGGGATTTTATGAGGAGAATGGCGATTATGTAAAGAGGATTGCTGAATATTGCGGTACCCCTATATTGATCGAATTATGGCCGGAACAATATTTCTATTTTATTACCAAATTCGAAGTCAACTGCGTGGATAGTCAGGGTAAAGCAAGTGCACTCAGTACGGTTCAAATCGATGTAAAAAACCCGGCGGATTTCGGTATCACCTACATTGATAAAAATTCAGAACCGCAGCATCCCATGATGCTTCATACCTCTGTTTCCGGTTCCATTGATCGTAACCTTTATGCGCTTTTGGAGCAGGAAGCCATCAAAATGAAGAAAGGACAGAAAACAAGCTTCCCCTTTTGGCTGTCTCCCACCCAGATACGGCTCATTCCCGTGAAAGACGATCATTTACCCCATGCGCTGGAATTGGCCAAAAAATTGCCGGGACGAATCGATATCGACGATAGAAGTGAAACGGTTAGTAAACGAATACGAATGGCGGAAAAGGAATGGATACCATTGATTATCGTATTGGGTGATAAGGAAATCGACTCTGATACATTGCCGGTGCGAATCCGGGGCAAGAAAGAAACAGAGAACCTGACGGTTGAGCAGGTGTGTGAATATTTTGATGGGGAAATGAAGGGTAAGGTTTTGCGGCCGTTAAATTTACCGATGTTGGTTTCCCACCGCCCGCAGTTCAGGGGCTAGTGTTCAGTAGGCAGTAGGCAGTTGGCAGTTGGCAGTAGGCATTAGGCATTAATTATAAAAGTGAAATTAAAACTTGACCATTCCTTTTTGTTAAGCGGCCTGGTGCTTATGGTGGTTTTCTTTTTTTATATTTATTCGCTTGAATTATATTCGCCGCCGCAGCCTGTTGGCAAGGAGGCTTCCCTGTCGGCGTTTTCTGCTGCACGGGCCTTTGAGCATGTAAAAGCCATGTGTCAAAAACCCCATTCAATGGGTACAAAAGAGCATGCACGGGTAAAGAATTATATTGTGAATGAAACCCGGGAACTGGGTTTGGAGACCGAGATTCAAACCACCACTTCGTTACTTGAATTCCGAAGGGTCACAGCCGGGCAAGTACATAACATCATTGCTGTTTTAAAAGGCAGCGGTTCTCCCGGGACTGATTCCAAAGGAGTATTAATTGCGGCGCATTACGACTCGCAGCCCCATACCCCGGGGGCGGCGGACGACGGAGCTGCGGTGGCTGCCATGCTGGAAACCGCCAGGGCACTGAAACATTCGCCTTCCCTTAAAAGCGACATCATATTTTTATTTACCGACGCTGAAGAAGTCGGACTCCTGGGGGCCAAAGCCTTCATGGCTGAGCACCCTTTAAACCAGCAGGTGGGGATTGTGCTTAACCTGGAGGCCCGCGGTAATTCAGGTCCCAGTGTTACTTTTGAAGTCAGCCCGGAGAACGGCTGGATCATGCGGGAATATGCAAAGGCGGTTCCTTACCCGGTTGCCGCTTCTATCATGTATGAAGTGTATAAATTAATGCCCAACAATACGGATTTTACTGTTTTCCGGCGGGCCGGATTACCTGGTTTCAACGCTGCTTTTATCGACGGTTTTGTCAGTTACCACAGTATGACCGATTCGCCGGAAAACCTGGACCTGGGAAGCTTACAGCATCACGGCAGTTACATCATAAATATTGCCCGTCATTTTGGCAACCTGCCGCTGGCCCACACCAAAGCCGGGGATGTCACCTTCTTTAACCCCATCGGTCACTGGCTGGTCCAATATCCCAATTGGCTGAATTTGCCGCTGGTGGTTGTGATCCTGCTGCTTTACTGGGTTTATGTTTCCCTGGGAATTAAAAAACAGCGTCTCTCTTTGAAAGGCATCATGGTTGGGGTTATTTCTTTCCTGGTCATTCTGGCTGTGGTTTGTGGTATTGCCTGGATTATTCAACGTTTGATTCACTCGCTTTATCCCCATTATGCCCATTTTTACATGCATAATTATTATAATGCCTGGTTCTATTTTGTGGTCTTTATTGCCGTCAGCGTAGGAGTATTTATTGGTCTCTATAATATCTTGTTTTCCAGGCAAAAAATAGAAAACCTATCCGCCGGTTTTTTGACCATTGCATTAATCTTAATGGTTTTCCTTTACTTGTTTATGGAGAGCGGGACGTATGTAATGATTGTTCCCTTAATGTTCAGTTTAATTGGCGGTACAATTTGTTTTAAATTCCAGTTCTCGGAAAAGGACAAACCCTACTTTTTTGTCCTGGTGCAATTGGCAGCGGTTCTTCCTATTATTGCCATGTTTGCACCGATGGTGAAAATGCTGTTTGTGGTGTTTAGTCTGAAATTTGTCTTGCCCGGGGTTATACTTTTTACCCTGGTGCTGGGGTTCCTTCTCCCTCAATGGAAGACATCGTACAATACGGGTAAATGGGCTTTGCCTGTAATGGCTATATTGATGGGTATATTGTTTTATTGGGGCGGGGATTCTTTCTCTGGTTATGACAAGAAACAACCCTTGCAGAGCAATGTCATGTATTGTCTTGATGCTGATTCGGAGCAACAAAAAGCCTTATGGGTTTCAAAATACCCGGAACCCGATAAATGGAACCGGCAATTCTTTCCCAAACCCAGGAAAGAACCGTTAAAAGAGATTTATCCCCCTGAGATCAGAAAACGACCAGTACTGAAAAATGACGCTCCTGTTGTGGGGATACATGTGCCTTGCTTAACCCTGCTGGAGGATGCTACAGAAAGCGGTTTAAGAAGATTGCGTTTCAATCTTTCCTCGCTCCGGCAGGCCCCTATCATGGAGTTGATCATCAATAAGAATGCCGGTATTTCCAGGATGGAACTGGATGGGAAACCGGTAAAGGATGCGAAGATTTTTAAACCGGGGAAATCTAACTATTTCCGAATTATCTATTACGGTGTTTCGGATAAAGGCATTGATGTGGAGTTGGAGTGCCAGGAAAATCGTAAACTCAACATCATCGTGGTGGAAAAGAAATTGGGGTTACCGGATTTGCCTGGAATTCAGCCACTGCCTGAGTTTATTATCCCGGATACCGATTATGAGAGTTTCATGACGTTAGTGAAGAAGACCTTTGTGCTGTAGCTTTTACAATCTATCTGCACCGCCTCCAGTCGGTATCGTGGTAAATGAATTCAAGCTCATTCCACAAATCATTCATGTCACAGGTCATAATGACAAGGTCTTGTTCCTTCTCGTCCATGTCCTTCACATAGTCCGGGATGAAGAGTTCCTCCCGGAATCCAAGTTTCCTGCACATTTTTCGTGCGTTAATTTGAGGTCTCATCATCTTTGCGACAATTTTCTCTAACTTATGCTCCGCGGCAAGCAGGTAAAGTTCTCTTATCATAATCATTCCCAGCCCTTTATGCTGATATTCCCGGGATACCACCACCCTCATCTCGCCCTGACTTCTATGCCAGTCATCGATGCCCAATTCAAGCACACCGATGGCAATAATATCATTGTCACGTAATGCGATAATCCGGACAGCTTTTCCTTCTTCAACAGCCTTGATACGTGTTTCCACCAGGCTCCTGTTGGTGACATCAATTTTCAGGTATTTTCTGTCCTCATAAGGAAGCGAGCGGTAGAATTCCATTAATTTATCGATATCGGTAGATCTTAACGTTCTTATGGTTAATTTGGCCCCATCTTTTAACGTCTCTGTTTTTTTCAAAATAATCACCTCCTGCCTTTATATTTTAAATGAAAAACAGAGATTTTCAACTGATGGGGCAATTTTTTTAATTAATCGTGGCAGCTTTCTCCTCGGTGCCTGCTACACCCATGCGAACTTTGGCTTCCTTAATAATCTCTTTGAACCCTTTCTCTTTTTCCCCGGGAGGCAGGTTCTTTGCTTTTTGATTGTAATACAATTGCTGTAAGTATTTAAAAGCATTGGAGCCTTCGTCGAAATTGGACAGCACAAATGCATCAGCGAAATATTTAATGCCTTTATCGATATCTTTCTTATATACCAGTTTACCGATTGTCATTGCGGTTTTAAGTTTTTTGCCGGTTTTATAAGCCAATTCAAAGTAATGGATGGCTTTATCCTTACTGCCTTTCTTGTAATATAATGTGCCTAAAAAGTTGGCAAATCGTTCGTTGGGAGTGTTTTCATCAAATATTTTCTCAACGATGGCAATGGCATCATCCAACCTATTTTTTTTAAATAATTGACCCGCCAAAGAAAACACCATTTTGGCAGAATTCTCCGATTTATCCAGAATATAGGCGTCAAGTGCTTTTTGTGCCGCTTCTTTAAGCGTATCGGCGTTATCTTTTCCCCGGGAAAACAAAACCATCGCCTGGATCCTGTAACCAGTTGCAATATAATACGTTTTGTAAGTTTCTACAAATTGCTCTAATTGTTCTTTCTCCAGGTTTGAATTTTTTGCCTTATTGATGACCCATTGGGCAAGGTCAATCATAGAATTGGCATAATCATAGGCTTTGGACAGCTCCTTTTGTGATGCCTGGTAAGAACAGGCAAGAACATAGAATATAAGAAGTTTGTTGGTGGGGGCTAGCTCTTCATATCCCAGTGCCTTTTCTCCATATTGAATGGCTTCATCATAATTCCTGGTCTTGAAAAGTGTATCCGCAAGCTGTATATGGATGAATTTTATGTATTCATCTTTTTTTTCACCATACTCCTGTTCATATTTTTTAAGTAATTGTATTTTCACTTCAGGATCTTTTTCGGACACAGCTTGAATGTATAATTCCCGGCTGTCCTGGAGGGCTGAAAACACGAAAACCCAACCCACCAGGAAGATGATGCCAATTAATACAACTTTTTTCTTCATTCACGGCCTCCTTTTGCAGCTGTTAATTGTATTGCAGCAAACTACCCTTATATAATAAATAAGAAGTACATTTTTGTCAACTCTCAAAGGTAAAAAAGTCAGGAGCACGTTAAAGTCCTGGAAGCACGAAATTGCTCAAGAAGCAAACGAATCCAACGAGCCCTTTTTGGTTCCGGCTCGGCTGGCTAAGGGGCAGGTAACATTTTTATGATATCACAACATGAAGCCTATGTAAAAAGGTTTTGCAGCATTGAAAAGGTAACGTATTTATAGATTTACAGCTAAGACCCGGTGTGATATATAAATAAACCCAAACTGACGATAATCTCTCTGTGCTTTTTGCCATACTCCTCATGTCTCTGTGCTCTACGCTCTACGCTCTACGCCCATATCCCTGTCAATCATTCTTTTTATTTCAACCATGAATAGTGTGGAAGACAATAATGGAATATAGGAGAATCCTATGATTATTGAACGATTTGAGCAGCAAGTAAAAAAGTATCCTGATGAATTAGCTGTAAAAACCGAAAAAGGTTCGGTAACATACAGCGAGCTTAACATGCTTTCCAATCGAATTGCCAACAAAATAAACGCAATATCGCAGTCGAAATCCGGCAGGTCCAACAGGAACAGCAAAGGGAATATCGGGCTGTTAATGGACGATGCCCTGGCGATGATCGCCTCCATTTTAGGGGTTTTAAAAGCCGGTCATGCCTACGTGCCGTTGGTGGCGGATTTTCCCGGGAGACGCATCGGTTTTATCATGGATCATGCGGAAATTGGGATTCTTATCACGGATCAAACCAATAAACACCGGTTACCCGGAGCGGCAAATAAAAAAGATATTTGTTTTGTAATGATCGAAGAAATCACCGGGGGGACGCCGGGGGACGCCGGGGATACGTTAGTGTTTAGCCGGGAAGTGTGCAGCGACGGCAATGCATATCTATTGTATACGTCCGGGTCCACTGGGCTTCCTAAGGCCGTGCGGCAAACGCACCGGAATATTTTGCACTTTATCGACCGGTTTACTGAAAACCTGGATTTAACATGCCAGGATAAATTCACCTTATTCTCTTCTTTTAGCCATGATGCGGCGGTAATGGATATCTATACCTCCCTGTTAAACGGGGCTGCGCTTTTCCCCCTGGATTTAAAGAAGGGGGGGATATTCGAGACATTGCCCCAATGGCTCGATGAAGAAGAGATAACGGTCTGGCATTCGGTTCCCACGGTTTATCGTTATTTTGTTTCCAGTTTGGCGGCTGCGCCGGACCTTTCCCTTCTTCGTTATGTAGTCCTGGGGGGTGAAGAGGTGTTAAGGAGCGATATCGAGAAATTCCGTTCCTTTTTCCCCGGGTGCCGGTTATACAATCTATATGGTCAGACCGAGTCCACTTACAATTCGGGGCAGTTTTTCGAAGCCGGTTCCAGCCAGGCTGTGGGTGGAGGAACCGTCACCCTGGGAGATGAGGTGGAGGGTACGGAAATCGTGGTAGTGGATGAAGAAGGCAATGAGGTGGAACCCCTCGAGGTAGGGGAGATCATATTGATCAGTGAGTATGTGTCCCCGGGGTATTGGCAAGATGAGGCGGGCACCCGGGAGAGATTTACCCGGATGCCGTCGGGTGAACGGGTCTATTTTACAGGAGATTTGGGTCGTCTTTTAAGGGATGGCAAGATCGAATTTCTGGGAAGAAAAGACAACCAGGTGAAGATAAGGGGATATCGTGTCGAATTGGGGGAGATCGAGAGCGCGGTGATGCAGTATGATATGGTTACCCAGGCGGCAGCCATTGCCGTAAAAAATCCCTCGGGGGAGCAATTTATCGCCGTTTATTTTGCTGCCAGGAAGAATATCGATTTGAACTCCTTAAGGGAATTCTTAGAGGAGAGATTGCCGGATTATATGATTCCTTCTTATTTCAGGCAGTTGGAGAAATTACCGGTCACGGTTTCCGGTAAAATAGACAGGAAGTCCCTCCCGGCAGCGGACCTGGCTTTAAGGGTAGAATATGCGGCCCCTGGCAATGACATTGAGAAGAAGCTGGTTGAAATATGGTCGGAGTTACTGCAGATTGGCAAGGATGTGATTGGGATTAACAATAGTTTTTTTGAGCTGGGTGGGCATTCGTTACGAGCAGTGATGCTTACATCGAAGATTCACCGGGAGTTTAAGGTCCAGTTGCCCCTGGCGGAGGTGTTTGACCGTCAGACCGTAAAAATGTTGGCTGAGTATATTGTGCGGGCAAAGAGAAAAGAATACAAAAGGATTGCCCCTGTGGAGCAGAAGGAATATTACCCGGCATCTTCGGTACAGGAGCGGTTGTATTCCATCCGGCAGTTGGATACGGAGGGTACCACTTACAATATACCGCTATTTTTCAGGCTTGGGAAGTATGCGGATAGGGAGCGGTTGGAAAATACGTTCAAAAGACTGGTTCAGCGGCATGAGATTCTTCGAACCACGTTTGAGATGGTGAACCGGGAACCGGTGCAGCGGGTTCATAATCCTGAGGCAGTGGATTTTACCCTGGATTATTATGAAACATCGCCGGAAGAGGCGCAAGAGGTCTTCAGACGATTTATTGCCCCCTTTGATCTTTTAAGGGCCCCTTTGTTTCGGGCCGCCCTGGTGAAATTGCAGGATGATGGAGATTATTTTATCCTGTTTGACTTTTATCATATTATCGTAGACAATGCCTCGCTGAATTTACTGGAAGCGGATTACCTGGCCCTCTACGAAGACGTGAATTTACCCGAAGTGCGGCTGCACTACAAGGACTATTCCCAATGGCAGAACAGCGAGTATCAACAGGATGAAGTGAAACAGCAAGGGGAATACTGGTTGAAGCTCCTGGAAGGAGAATTGCCGGTCCTTGATTTACCCTGTGATTATCCAAGGCCATCCTTGCAGAGTTTTGCCGGTCGGACCGTCAGGTTGATCCTGACGGAAGAAGAAACCATGGGCCTGAAAAAAATAGCAAAGGAATTGGATGCGACGCTTTATATGCTTTTTCTTTCCGCTTTTAATGTATTACTTTTCCGGTTGAGCAGCCAGGAGGATATCATTGTGGGCACGCCCATGGCTGCGCGGCGGCATGAGGATTTGCAAAACATCATTGGCATGTTTGTCAATACCCTGGTGATGCGGAATTATCCCAGGGGGGACAAACTCTTTGCCCGGTTTGCCGCAGAAGTGAAACAAAACACGATTGCCGCTTACGAGAACCAGGAGTACCCCTTTGAAGACCTGGTTGACACCCTGGCAATACCGCGGGAGGCAGGACGCAATCCCTTGTTTGATGCGGTGTTTAACCTCCTGGAGGAGAGGGCGTACCAGTTTGAAGTATCGGAAACCACTGAAGCCAAAGCATTGGTATACCAGACAAAATCTTCGAAGTTTGATTTAACGCTGACAGCCATTGACAGGGAACATCAAGTGGTCCTCCGTTTCGAATACAGCACCCAATTGTTCAAAGCGAAAACAATGGAACGAATTATCGAGTATTTTAAAAATATTTTATCTGAGATCCAGGTGAATCCGGCAGTACGGTTAGCAGAGATTGAAATTATGACGGAAGTGGAAAAACAAAGAATCCTGGACATGTCAATGGAAACGGAGGCCCGGTTTGATAGAGATAAAACCATCCATGAATTATTTGAAGAACGGGCAGCCAGGACGCCTGACGGCGTTAGTGTAGTTGGCAGTATGCAGTTGGCAGTTGGCAAGAAAGAGAGAAGCGAGGAACCTGTTCAATTAACATATAAGGAATTGAATGAAAAATCTGATCAATTGGCCCAATTGCTGCGAAGCAAAGGCATCCAGCCTGACAGCATTGTGGGCATTATGGTGGAACGTTCCCTGGAAATGATTATCGGTATATTGGGAATATTAAAAGCCGGTAGTGCCTATTTACCCATTGATCCGGCATACCCGCAGGAACGTATCGATTACATGTTAAAGGACAGCGATGCCAGGGTTTTGTTGAGTGAGTTGAGTAAGGTAAGTGAGGTGAGTAAGGGAACTGAAGTGATCGATGTAAATTTGACAATTGCAGGAAACGAAGATGCAGAACCTACTCACCTTACTCACCCCACTCACCTATGTTACGTCATCTACACGTCTGGAACCACGGGAAGGCCCAAAGGAACGCTCACTACCCATTATAATGCCATCCGGGTGGTGAAGAACAGCAATTATATCGACATAACATCGCAGGACCGGGTATTGCAGCTTTCCAATTATGCTTTTGACGGATCAGTGTTTGATATATACGGTGCACTGTTAAATGGGGCTGCCCTGGTGATGATAAGAGAGGAAGATGTATTATCCGTGGATAAACTGGCGAAATTGATAAAAAAAGAGGCCATCACCTTGTTTTTTGTTACCACGGCACTATTTAATGTCCTGGTAGATGAAAAGATCAGCGGTTTTGATCATGTAAGAAAAGTGCTTTTCGGTGGAGAGCGTGTGTCTGTGGAACATTGCAAAAAGGCCCTGGGGTACCTGGGCAGGGATAAGATCATTCATGTGTATGGCCCGACCGAGACAACCGTATATGCGTCCTATTATCCAATCGATCACATCGACGAGAATGCTGTCACCATTCCCATTGGTCAGCCCATATCCTATACATCGATCTATATATTAGATAAGTATCTGAACCCCGTTCCCTTGATGGTTACCGGAGAGATATACATCGGGGGGGATGGAGTGGCGCGGGGCTATTTAAATCAACCCCAATTAACAGCAGAAAAATTTATCAATATTTTGGAACAGGCAAGCCTGTTCCCTACACCTTACTCACCCACTCACCTACTCACCCACTCAACTATATACAGGACTGGCGACCTGGCTCGTTGGTTGGCGGATGGCAATGTCGAATTCTTAGGACGAATCGATCACCAGGTGAAAATAAGAGGTTTCAGGGTGGAATTGGGAGAGATAGAAATTCAATTATTAAATCACGATGCTGTAAACGAAGCTGTTGCCGTCGCAGGAGAAGATGAAAACAAAGATAAATACTTATGTGCTTACATTGTCTCGGAAAGGGAACTTTCCGACGCAGAGTTACGAAATTACCTGTCAAAGGAGTTACCCGATTATATGATTCCTTCCTATTTTGTATTTCTTGAAAAGATACCGCTGACAACTAGCGGTAAAATTGACCGTAAACGATTACCGGCTCCTCAACTGCAAGAAATTGAAGAATATACAGCACCCCGGAACCCTCTGGAAGAAATACTGGCAAAGATATGGTCTGAAGTGTTGGCTGTTCCTTTGGAAAAAATTAGTATCCATGCCAATTTTTTCAAACTTGGTGGTCATTCGTTAAAAGCCACTCGTATAGCTGCCAGGTTGCAGCAAGAGGGGTTTGTAGTTCCCCTCAGTCAGATTCTTCTCTCTCCCACTATCAGCAAGTTGGCGGAACAGATCAAGCAGTCGACAAAAAGCAACAAGGAAATCACCCGCAATAATGAACCCAAAGTTCCCCAAAAAGAGACGCAAGCATGAAGGGACCTATATTTTTGATTCCCGCCAGGAACCTGTTAAGGAGGATGAGATTAAATTTATAGTGGAAACCTGTAATTATCAATTATAAATTTATTGACTAATCCAGGGAATATTGTTAAAATGGAAGGCGAAAGCCTTTTATAAGGAGGTTTAAAATGAAGAAAGCACCAGTATACGTTCCATCAAAAAACAAAAATCAAACCAGGGGTTCAACGCAGTGGATTATTCCATTGATCATTATCGGCCTTGGCCTGTGTGGGCTGTCACTGGCCTTCCCCCAGGAACATGAGCCCATCAAACACGAAGTGTCAGTAAGCCGGATGTTAATCCCGTTTTATGCGTATGATTCAGATGGAAATCCTGTCTACGATTTAAAAAAGGAAGAACTGCGGTTATATATTAATGGAGAAGTGGTTGAAATTACCGATTTCAACCGGACAGTGTTTGAATACGATTGGGAAACCACAAAGAAAGTAAAAGTAAAAGAGAGAAAAATCAAACCGGCGCCGCCTGTGCAGGAGAGGATTGTTTTCCTGGTTATCGACACCATGTTTAACAGCTTTTATGGGATCAAGAGGGCCAAAAAGATTTGTAAGGAATTGATCGACAATAATTCTTTTTCTCTTGGCAGTCAATTTGTGATTATGGAGAATTCATTGTTTGGTGGTCTCAAGTTAATTGGCGGTCCTGAGAAGGATAAAAAAAGATTAAAAAAGTTCCTGAGAAAAATATCGAAACTACCCGAACGTATTTCCAGGGAATCAGGTGATGATGTTACGGTAAGGAATTTTAGCGGGGGTAGTTCTTATGCCAGTAGAGTAGAAAAGAAGATAGAAAGATGGCATCAGAAAGAAAAGGTGAAAATTTTTTGCAGTTTTCTTTCCCAGTTAAAATACAGCCTTGAGGCCATCAACCAACCCAAATTGATTTTCCTGGTTTCCGAAGGGATCGAGGAAATCCTTTTTTATGATTCCAACCCCTATATCCAGGAGCATATTGTCTCTGACACAAGTGTGGTTGACCAGATAAAAAAATTGGTCAAAGAAATAAATGAAGGTGGTAGTTTAATGTATACCATATATTCGGGTCGGCCCAAATTATATAAGACAATGTATGGCACCTCCTCGGCCGGGAAAGGCGGAGGAGGAGGCAGCGGCGGAAGCGAACACGACGACTTTACCCTGGACCAGATGAGTATCCTACCCTTTGTCAGGGGTTCCGGTATCAGTAGTTTAAGGGATATTGCCGTGGGCAGCGGCGCCAAATTTTACGACGATGTTTCCGAACGGATAGTTAAAGAGATTCACAATTCAACTGCCGCTTACTATGAACTGGCCTTCGTACCAAAAACCGGCTCCGGAAGCACCATGGGCGTTAAAATTAAGTGTAAACGAAAAGGGGTCCGAATTGACTCCATTCTCCAGGCCAAAAGCAATATCGATTATATCAATATGAAAAAAATACAGAAAAAGGTATTTGCCATTAATGTGGCGTTGAAACGAAGTTGGGCACACACCACAAGAAATACAAAAGAGGCTTTATATTGGTGGGAGGATAACCGGAAGAAGAACATCCTGGTCAAAATGCCAAAAGAAATGAATGGACGCCGTGTTGATGTCTTTTTTATCTGGTTTGATAAAGACCTCACCAATCCTCATATCACCATGAAAAGCAGGACAGCGGCGGATATCGAAGCCATTGCCCTTGAACAAAAGAAGATGGATAAAAATAAACTTCTTTATTTTGTCATTGTTGAACCGCAGTCCACTCAATGTATTTTTAACCGGGTAAACATATAAATTTCTTCCCCAGGAAAATCCCTCTTATGTTTGAGGGATTGGTTTTTTTACCCTGCCCAGGAACAATATCGTATTGGTTTTCATATCCCGGATCATATAAATAAAAGGCCGGTTAATGATTATTTCCCGGGGGTTCCGGACGCCGACCCCGAAAACAACCACTGCGGTGGCGGCAGCCGCTTCTGTTCCGGCTTCATCCACGGTTATAAAGGCATTGTGAACAACCGCGCCGATATAAAGGCCGCCCACCCCACCATCGATGCCGGAAAAATCAGCAAGGTTACTATTAAACGCATCGGGCATGCCCATCCCGGCAAGAGCATTTGCCAGATCGAATTCCGATTCACAGCCAAACTTAGGCATCCGTAACGTGATATCTTCCCCCCGCAAATTGTTGACAATCTCCTCGATCAACGAGTAATCCAGGTTCTGTTCAAAGGTGGCAAACGTTCCCTGGTCCGGGATAACAATGAGCATTGAGAATTCCCCACCATAATAGGGCAGTTCTACCGCCTGGTACCCGGGTCCTTCGGCAGTGGTATATATTTCGCCATTTTCACCGGAACCTTCCTGGGGTATCATCATGGGAACCGTTATTGTGCTGCCGTTCGAGAGATAGAAATCGCCGTCATAAGTAACCTCTTCGTTAAAAGGAATTGCCCAGGCAGCGTTAAAGTAAATGGCATTGGTCAATACCAGCCTGGTAAACCGGTCAATCTGGCTTTCCTCCAGGAGATCCGTTATTTTATTTTCTGTTTGCCGGGCAACCCAATCGTTGATGGTCAGACGCGCCTGCTCCGGGTTGGACTTGAAATCCACCAGCCATATCCCCGCACCATAATTAATTGCCAGTATATCCAGGTACTCATCAAGAAACGGATGGTCCTCCTGGGCCCATATGGCATTGGCGATGTTTAGCTTTAGATATTTACCGCCCTCATCGTCTTCCTTGGTTTCACTCTGTTTCCGGTTGGCCAGTTCCAGGTCCAGGGCATTGAAAAGCGAATGCAGTTTGTCCTGCGGGAAATTGAAATGTAATGTCGCTGCCATTTGGGTTTCGGTTTGGCTCCTGGCTCCGGCATAGGTCATTGCCAGGGCCACCGTAATGCTGTAAGGGGAAAAAAACAAATTATCCGCTTTGTCCTTAATCATTTGATACAACTCAAAAGCAAAGGTGTTGTTGTTGCTGACCAATTGCCTTAATTCGTTTTCGCTGTAGGCTGGAGACGTATCACGCGCCAGGGGAGACTTGAGCTCATTACCATTGCGAACCGGTGACACCCCATTGCTGCCCTGCCGGCAGGCACTAAAGAAAAAAACCAATGCCAATGACATTAACAAACAGATTACACCCGGTTTAAATCCCGGAAGTATGGTGTTCATGATTCCCTCCTTTTATATTTCCTATCTGCTGGTCTTGAGCGTTCATCTATTGCCTTCCTTTTTATATTTTTACAATACTATTATAATATATAATATTGCTAATTTTAATAAAAAAATTTTTTTCTTCCCAGCGCTTGACTTTTTCCACGAATGGTTTAGAATAAGGTACGCAACGTTCCGGAGTGGAATCATGTGGTTTGCACAGGGTAAAGGCAAAAGTAACACGCACCAGTATCCGGGATTATTTTTCTTACTCTTTCGAGTGCCAGGAAAGAGATAACATCCAGCTATTCATAGGCTAAGTATAATTAAAAATAAATAAAAAAGGAGAAGAAGCTATGGTTAAGAAAGCGTTTGGGCTTTTATTTGTGTGTGTTTTGGTTTTGGCTTCCCCGGTTTCTGGCCAGTGGGTGGTAGATCTTAACATTCCACTGTATGGTCAAGAAGTCTGGAACTGGTGCGGGGCCGCATCGGCTCAAATGATCATGAATGGATACCCGGACCCCAACGACTGCGAATATATCCAGCAATCAATCATTTGGGATGAGATACAGATCAACAATAAGCCGGGTGAGCCCGCTAACTGGGCCACAGACCCTCAAGGTCTACAACTGACGCTGTTAAGTCTCAATCCACCGCCGTCGGGAACATGGTCACTCATGACAGACCCGGTGAGGGAAGAGTTGATGTTTGATGTCCTTTATTGGATGAACAGCAGGCATTACGGGGTACCCACGCTCATCTATGAAGCGCAGCATTGGGTGGTTATTAAGGCGTTTCAGACTGATGTTGAACCGGTTGCCGGCAGCAACCCGGTGCTGCAGGAGATTACCATCCGGGACCCCTGGCCTCCCAATCAAGGGGCGACCACCACCGTGTCCGGATCGGTCTGGTACAGCAACTACTGGTATGGTCCGGTGAATGCTCCCGGAACCTGGTATGGTTATTATGTGGCCATTATCGAACCCCCTCCGGTCCCACTGGGAAAAGTATACGCCGCAGTGGAAAGTAGAATCGGCGATGTGGTTATTACCCCTCAACAAGCTATTGACTATGCTGATTACTGGAAAAAGAAATTAAAGCTGTACAAAAAAGACCCGGCCTACGCCTTATTAAAAAAATCTGATAAAAAAGTGAAGCCTCTTGATCCCATTCTTGTTCGCGAAGAAATCAATCCCAACTTAGAAAAAGGTGCAGTGGTTCCCTATTACTATATTGTACCCTATGCCCTGGAAAATGAAGCTGAAAAAAAGCTTACCAGGATCTGTGTACTGGTGAATGCCTTCACCGGTAACTTCGAGGAAGTGACCGCCTATGACGAACCCCTGACCTATGTGGATAAGAACAAAGCCTTTGAGGCGGTGGCCTATAACCTGGAACTGACAATGGAAGAAATGAGTACTGCTCAGGCTGAAGTGGTTTTCACCCCCTGCTATTTCACCTGTCTTCGCTCCAAGCCCTTCTGGAGGATAGAGGTAAATAATGAAGTCAGATATTTGGAGATAGCCTGCCCGGACCAGGTGGTGGAGATGATGCAGGACCCCTGCATTCATGAAGATCCCATCGATCCGCCAGAGCCGATATATGGGAAATAATTAACGGCTGATCGCTTTAACACACCAGCGTCACTAAAAAGCCACCTTCTTTAATGGTGAAGAAGGTGGCTTTTTTTCATCCTCCATGCCTGCTGTTTACTGTATTAAAAGGACCTTCTTAGGGTGGGGACGCCGTCCCCTTTAAGGATTTTGATCTCAGTTTCATCTCCAATTTTACTTTGTATCCCGGTTGATCCCCCATGGCGATTCGACACACCTTCCAGAACGATGTGACCCATTCTTCCAGTTCTTTAAGAACCCGGTCCCGCGCTTCTGTCGCAGCGATGGCTTCGCCTTTCTTTTTCTCTTAATAGGCCTGGGCCTTTTCCACTTCCGCCACTAATATCCGGGGAACTTGTCAAAAGGAGTAAAAAAGCTCCCGGTTACGTTTCTACTTTATATTTCACCAGGAACCATTCACCTTCTATTTCCTCGATGGCGAAAATAAACTCGTTGTGAACCGTGCTCAGCCAACGGGCAGCGCGATAGGGTTCCACATATTCCGGGTATTTAAGGTAAAAATTATCGATGTATTTTCCCTCCCGGTCAAACACGTCCACCAATATCCCTTTGGTTTTATCCACTGTTGAGGTGACCACCCACAACCGATCCTGAATCCGGAAAAATGTTTGAATATCATCCAGGTACTTAGCCACCGGCACCTTATGAAATTGTCCGCCGATGGATATCTTATCATAATTGCCGCCGTGGGCGTATTCCCGCGTCTCAGGCGTGACCTCTATTCTCCGGTATTCCCGGTTAAATCGTAAAATTACCCGGTTTTCTTTTAAGCTGAACCATTTGATTTGATATTCCGGGGTATGTGAAATAATCAAAAAATGCGGTTCAAGGGAACGAACAATTAATCTTGCTCGCGGCGTCGTAAAGGAGCGGTCCCCGGATTTTAATATCATGTATCTTAAGGGGAATTGGAACCTGTCCGCAATTTCATTCCCATCCGCCGATACCGATACTAAACTCATGGGGATTTCATATATTTTCAGTTTACCTTTGGTGTCGGCTGGTTTCTTTTCGAAAAAAAAGTAATGCTTGTCGTAAGCCTTGATAAAAATCTTTCTTCCCCTGGGCCTGTATTTAAACTCCCGGACCAGGTTGCCCTTCATATCCATAATGATGATTTTATTCTGACCATTGTCGTGAAGGATAATGGTGTTGTCGCTGCGGTTAAAGGTGTAATTACTTAAATAAAGCATCTCCCCGGGACCCTGACCATGTCGGTAATAATTTTTTTCGAATTTCCCGGTGGCATCAAACTTCAACAATTGTTTCCTATCGGCAACAAAAATACTGCCGTCCGGGGCTATTTTTAGTCTGCGGGGATATTTAAAAAAATAGGCGGTCGGGTTCTCCGGGTCATCTGAAAATCTCATTATTTCCTTTAATTGCACAATTCTCCCGGCATCCTTGTTTAACGGAACAGCGGTGTTTTCGTCCTTTTCCTCGACTGTTCCGGGATATAACCGGGCGAAGAAAGATGCGATCAAGATACACAGGATCACAACACTTATTTTTTTCTTTTTCATTGTTTCCACACCTCCTGCTGCATTTCTATTGTTATGGTTATTGATGGTGTTTTATTTTTCATTGTCCTTTACCATTATTGGTTTGAATTCCAGGATGTTTGTGATGCGTACCAGGGCATCCTCCAGGTGTATGCGGGTGAGCTGATCCGGGTCATTTTTTAAAGACATTTCAATGTCTTTTTTAAGTGTTTTCAATTGGAAACGAATGACCGGCCGTATATCGGATTGATTCACATTTACCACGGTAGTCAGGCGTTGATATTTCAAGGGCATGGGTTTGGGTTCCCTGGTTACCAGGTATTGCAAACGAGCCAGGTATCCCCGCTGCAGGTTTCTTCGATATCCGTCGGGGATTTCACCGGTTTTCAATTCCTTCCACAGGCTCTCCCGCAGCTCAGTCATAAACTCTGCCAGGGAGTAGGCGTGATTGCCGATTCTCGCTTCAGCCTCGATGAGACGCTGTAACGTTGCCGGGTTGATGATCAAGTGTAAGATATTCACCTGGTACAGCCGAATACGCTCCACCATCCCTGAATGGCGGGTCAGTGGAAAGATATTCTCAGTGATGAGCCAGCGCGGCGTGTTAAAGAGATGTTTGCAGAGGAATCTTAACGCATTTTTTTGAATATTGGCAGGGACAAATTCATAAACCGGGCCCTCCTGACCGGTCACCTTTGGAGTTTTGTAAATACCGCCGATGTTTTTGGCGGCATGGACCATCAAATGGTTCCAGTGGCGAAAAATCTCCTTGTACAATGTTTTTAATTCACTGTAGTCATGGCCGGTTTTGCAGGTCCATTTGACCAGGTTGGCCGTAATTCGTTTTAAGTTGGCGATTCCGTATTCCCCGGCTTTGACGGCATTATCCCCCAGGTCTTCCGTTTGCGCTGCCGGGTCCATCAGGTTTTCGTCGCCGTAAATATACCGGGGATCATTCTCCTTTTCCTTGAACCATTGGTTCAGGACAGGCTGTTCATCTTCCGGTGATTTGGCATTGGGGATGAGCCGGTAACCAAAGCGAACGGCAAAGATATCATAATCGCTAATCTTAGGAATAAAGCGAACCCGCTTATCCCCCGGCTGCGCAACATAGTTAAAACGGACGTAGTCCATAATCGAGGGGGCCAATCCTTTTTCCCAGGTAAAAGAAGCAGAACGCAGGGATTCCACCGGGACAGAGGCACTGGCCCTCATGTTATGTTTCAGCCCAAGGCTGTGCCCCACTTCATGGGACACCAGGAAGGTGATTAACTCTCCCATAACGTCATCATCAAGGGGGATTTTACGGGCTTCCGGGTTTGACGCGGCGGTTTGCACAAAATACCATCGTCTTAATTGATTCATGATACTATGAGACCAGAGGATATCGCTTTCAAGGATCTCGCCGGTTCTGGGATCAACCACCCGGGGAGCCAGGCAGTTCTCCTGGGTTGACGCACAATAACGAATCACCGAATACCGGATATCATCGGCATGAAAATCCGGGTTTTTCTTTAAACCCGGGGGGTCTTTGGCGATAACGGCATTTTTAAAGCCCGCGGCTGCGAATGCGGCATTCCAATTCTCCACCCCTTTTTTAATATACGGACGCCATTTCTCCGGGGTGGCGGGATCGATGTAAAAAACAATGGGTTGAATCGGTTCTACCAATTTCCCTTTATAATAGGCGTTTTTGTCTTTGGGTTCCAATCTCCAGCGCGTGATATAGTGGCAATCGCCGATGATATACTTATCTTCTTTATAGTCTTTAACACTCACTTGGCTATACCCGGTGCGTTGATCCGCCAGCCGGGGCTGCATGGGGTTTTCAGGTAATAAATATATCGTATGATACAGTTCGACGGAAAACGAGCCCGGAAAGTCATCCAACGATGAATAATAGGTTAACAAGTTTCGTATTTCGATATTTTTAGGAAAACTGTTGTAAGAAAGAATGAAACTTTTTCTTTTATCCAGGCCGCGAATTTTATACTTCTTTCTCAATTCTTGGTTAAAACTGATGAATTGGGAGTCGGAGATGAAAAGAAATTCGATATCAATGATAAATGTGGTTTTTTCATTGTTCGTCGTGATTATTGGGAAAACAGCCAGGATCGGCTGGAAATTTGTGTCTTCCACCGCTTGATCAAAGGGTGATTTCTTTTTTTTATCGGTGATATAAACACAGGAAATGTCCCTGAGGAGGATTTTTCCGTTAAATTTCTCCCAGCGGATGATGCGCTCCTGTATTTTTTTTCCTGGAAAATCAAAGAAATGGGGGACTTTGACCGCACGGGATACCAATATCATTTCTTTACCCAGGAGTTTCCCGGGAATCTCGCAATACGTATTACCCTCAGTGATGAACAGGTTAAATAACCCTTTATAGGATTTTTGGGCGTTACTAACGATGCGGTCATATTGACTTGGAGATGTGTTTTGTTGGCCGTAGCCGAGACAGAAAAGAAATAATTCAAGGATAAGAAACGTTGAGGTTAACTTAATAAATGACCTGGTTTTCCACGGTGGGTTAATTTTTTCCATAGAACATCTCCTTTGTATCAAACAATGTATTATTTTTGAGACTTAATAAAATATCCTTTTTTTCCTCGATGGCCGTTAACCGTCCTTTATCCAGCAGCAGCACCCGGTCGAAATAGTTGATCAAACTGGGACGGTGAGTGATAATGATAATGGTTTTATCCGCGTAAGAGGAAAACAGGTTTTCCAAAATTTGTTTTTCATTTTCGCAATCCAGTTGGGACATGGATTCATCAAGAATGATCACCGAGGGTGCTTTCAAGAACATCCTGGCCAGTGCGATTCTCTGGCGCTCGCCGCCGGATAACTGCAGACCCCGTTCCCCCACGTAGGTATGGTACCCGGCAGGAAGTTTCATAATATAATCGTGCATATTGGCGGCTTTTGCCGCCTCGATGATGTGTGCGTGTCCCGTCTCCCGTTTACCATAGGAAATGTTTTCTAAAATCGTTCCCGAGAATAGGAAGGAATCCTGGTGGACAATACCGATTTGTTCCCTGATGCATTTCAACGATAAATCCTGTAAATCCATACCGTCTACCAGGATTTTTCCTTGTTTTACGTCATAAAACCTGAGCAGCAGGTTGACCAGTGTGGACTTTCCCGAACCGCTGGCTCCAATAACCGCGATTTTCTCCCCGGCATGGATATCGAAATTGATATCGTTGAGCACATTGGTTTTACCGTCATAGGAAAAAAACAGGCGGCGGACGGAAATTTTGTTTTGCAATATGTTGATGTGTTGACCCCGGTCATAATCTTCGGTTTTTTTCCCCAGCAGCTCGAAAATTCGTTCGGCTGCCCCCAGGGAGGATTGAATGGAGAGGTTTAAGCCGATCAGGCTCTGGATGGGATTAAACAGGTACATTAAAAAGGAGTTGAAAGCAACAAATCCCCCCAGGGTTAAATGTCCGGCCATAACCTGTTGGCCCCCGTACCACAACACCATCAATGGTGCAAGCATTCCCACCAATGATGTCAGATTGCTGGAGGTCATCGATAACATAATGGTTTTAATTCTCTGTTTTACCAGTCGATTGATCCGGGAGAAAAACTTTAATTTTTCCCGGTTCTCTCTTAAAAACCCTTTAACCACTTCCGGTGCCTGCAGCGATTCGTTGAGTGTCAGGGAAACTTCGGAGTATCTTTGCTGGGATTTCTTGCTCATTTTTTTTATTTTTTCCGCGAAAATGAGAAGGGATGATATAAAAAACGGCAGTGACAGCAGCGATAGTATTGCCAGACGCCAGTTTAGAGTAAATATGATAATCACACCGAAAATTAAGGTAGCCGAATTCCTTAATAAATTGACGATGGTATCGGCGAATAATCCCTGTGAAGCGGAAATATCATTTAAAACTCTTGCCATCAAGTCCCCGGTTTGATGTTTTTTGAAAAAGGAGATATTAGACCGGATGATATGGTTAAACAAGCGATTGCGTATATCACTCATTACCCGCAGCCGGATGTATTGGAGGTAGTATCCCTGTAAAAAACTCGCCGCGATACTCACCAGGCCGATAAAAAGCAGTAAAGCACATAGAATCGTTAATAAATGATAATCTTTTTTCACCAGGACATTGTCGATAATATACATGGTAAGCAGGGGGAGCGGAAGCTGCAATAAAGAGACCGTAATCATTAAAAGCGCTGCTTTAACCACTTTTGAAATATAAGGCTTGTAAAATTTAAGAAATTTAAGTATAATATCTTTATTACGCATAATTTCTACCTGGTTTATTTAGCAAAAAAGGTGGGGTTCCTTTTCGAAGGTTCCCCGCTTTCAAATAGCGGTAGATGGGGGAAGGGCTTCGTTTAACCGCTGCCCTTCCCACCATCCACCTTAATGATTCAATCAATCAAATGTCACTTGTGCTGGATCACCACAGGCGTAATCATCGCACGACCAGCCCGAACAACTAACTCCTCCGCACCAGACAGTACAATTCGAGGAGTGGTCTTCGCATTCGAACTTCGCTGCCAGAACGTCTGAACTGATCTGTTCTGCGACATTTGCAAGGGGATCAAAGATCAGAAAATTCATGTTTCCCTCCTTTATTGGATTTTATTTTTTTATGTCTTTGTAATGCATCGTACTTCAATCTCAACATATCATGAAGGTTATATTTCCAAAAGCTGCAATCCCCTGTCGTGGGTGCTGCTGGATTTAAGTGGGTATACGGACATCCCCCCGCACAAATAGGTAAAATATTGCACTTTTTACAGTCGTCCTTCTCAAATGGATCCCAGTTTAAGTATCTGGTGAGATTTTTTATTTGCACCGGTTTAGATTTTTTACCGTCCAAACTGCCGATGGAATTCTCCAGGCCATCACTGACTTCTCCCCAGCATTTAAAAAGATATCCGGACGGGGCGATGGTGTAAGTATTGAATTTATCCGCCGTACAATAGCCGCTTCGGTGCAGCGACGGGTAGGAAGCCAGCCAGACCCCCTGTTGTTGGGCTTCTTTAATTTTCTTTATCAGTAAGGCCGAATAATCCGACGTGGAGAAACATTGAGAGGAGATGTCGGCACATACTTCCGTATAAGCCTGGACATGCCCGAAATAAAAGGGAACCTTATTGGCTAATCCCTCTTTTCTCCAGATTTCGTAGAGCTCATCTAAATATTTTTCATTGGTTTTATCGAGATTTACCCGGACCATGATGCCTATAATGTTCATGGATTCCTTGATGTTTTTAATAATCCGTGCAAACGTCCCTTTGCCGTTGGCTAACTTTCTTCTCCTGTCGTGTATTCGCGATGGACCGTCGATGGTAATCTGGGCGCTGGCAACGTTTGATTGTTTTAATATTTCTGCCCTTTTTTTGGTTAATAAATAGCCGTTGGTGATGATACTGGCGGGGGGAAAATCCACATGATGCGTTTCACACAACTCCTTAAATGACTTTGCCAGGCGTTCAATGACATCGAGGGCCATCAGGGGCTCTCCACCGAACCAGGTTATATTAAGGCTTTTAACAATTTTCAATTTCTCGTCCACAAACTTTACCAGGGCCGTTTCCACTTCTTTTGTCATTCTCTCTTTTTGGTGAGATTCAAAACAATAGGTACACCTGAAATTACAGGCAACAGTGGGAGCAATGGTTAACCCTAAAGATATTTGCTGGAACCTGCCCAGTCTATTCTGTAATTTCAACAATTCAAACTCATCCAATTCTTCCGGGACCAGGAAACCACCTTTCGTCAGGTCGTCCTTTAATTTTCTTTCTTCGACCGTCTTATATTGGAATTTTCCCGGGTCTTTAAGGATTGCTTTGATTATTTTGTATTTTTCCGGGGTCACTTCAGCAAAGCAATTGGTATACGCATTGTAGGCCAGGATAAACCCATTTTGTTCGAAGAAATGATTGTACTTCGACGATTTATATGGTTGTACTTTGATTTCTTTTTTGACAGTCTTGGCCTTCTCCAATACTTTCATTTTAAACTCCCGGTTTCGTTTTTGCCGGTTTTAATGCCAGCTCGGAACCGACACTCTTTATCAACCAACAAGCGTACCAAGTAAAAAATGAATAGTTGAAATCATATTATAATAAATGTTGATATATTGTCAATAGTTGTGGATGAAAAAAATTATTTTTTTGAGTGCCGCATGCCAAGATCATTGTTTAACCTCTTTAACCGCTAACGTTTAAATCAGGAGGTTCATGTGATAGAAGAATCTTTGACCATTTCATTTTTTATTTACCTCCTTTTTTATTATAGGCCACTGATACAGATAAGAGGGACCAATTTTTGTTTTCCCTATTTTCCAGTCAAACTGGGCCTCCGGGAAAGACACCCTTTGGTTTTGTAGGTGCTCAAATGGACGGTTAAAAAAATTGCCATAAAAAAATTGCCAGGCCGGAAAATCCATTCAAAAAAGACACAGAGGAAAAAGATGGGGTGCCGGCGCCGCAGGCCCCGGGGCTTCGTGGTTTATAAATTTTCCTATGGACAACTAGAGAAAATATGGTATAATAAATCGTTAATTTCCTTACGGCGGCGGCTGTCAAAATAAATGAAAAAATAAAATGAAAGGTGAAACCATGAGTCGAATTAAACTTTTCTGTTTTCCTTATGCTGGAGGCGCAGCAGCTTCTTATAGTCCATGGAAACAATTGTTAAGCCCCGATATTGAAATGCGGGCCATTGAATTGGCGGCTCGAGGCCGGCGCATGCGCGAACCCAATTATAATTCCATCGATGATGCCGTGGATGATGTGTTTGATATTATCAACGATGAATTACAGCAAGGACCCTATGCCTTATTTGGTCACAGCATGGGCAGCATGATTGCCTTTGAATTGACCTATAAAATACGGCGTATTAATCTTCCGGGGCCTATCCACATCATCTTTTCCGGCCGGGCTGCACCCCAGGTGCCCAGAGATAAAAAAAGAAAATTGCATCACCTCCCGGAAAAAGAATTCAAAGAACAAATGCTGGAAATGGGCGGCACCCCTAAAGAGTTTTTTGAACACCCGGAATTGATGGATTTATTCCTGCCACTTCTAAAAGGCGATTTTCGCTTGACCGAAACCTATATTCATCCTGAAAAAGATAGCCCCCTGGAATGTGATATTACTGTACTCAGCGGGAGACAGGACGAGGATACGGAGGAGGAAGTGGAAGCCTGGAGAGTCAATACTAAAGGCAATTGCGATATTCACTATTTTGACGGAGGTCATTTCTTCATCCACGATGAACCCGAACGAGTATTGAAGATCATCAATGACGCCATTCACTGTGCATTATAAGTGATGTTGGCATGATGGATGTATATGCGGTGCGATTGGACTTCACCAAGAAACTCGAACCCTATATTTTCGAACAGTTATTGACCTGCGTCGCAGCGGATAAAAGCGCGCGTCTCCGCCGGTTTTATTGGGAAGAAGATAAACTCAGGGGACTCTTTGGCGACCTCCTGATCCGTGACCTGATCCGACAGAAAACCGGTCTGCACAACCAGGAAATATCCTTTACCGCCAATGAGTATGGAAAACCCTTTTTAAAAGACCATGACCATGTTCAATTTAATTTATCCCATTCCGGTGGGTGGGTAGTCGGGGTCATCGATACCCAGCCCGTGGGCATCGATGTGGAACAGGTACAATCCATTGACCTGGGTATTTCCCAAAACTACTTTTCCCCGGATGAACACGAAGACCTGATGAGCAAAGCGGACAAATTCGACTATTTCTTTACCCTCTGGGCATTGAAAGAAAGTTACATTAAAATACTGGGTAAAGGACTGTCTCATCCATTGAACGCATTTTCCATAACGTTTATCGATATCGATGAAATCATCATCAAAGTGGAAGGAAAACGAATCCAGGATATCTTTTTTAGACAATATCATATTGATAAAGAATATAAAATGGCTGTTTGCGCAGCACATGACCGGATTCCCCGGGATGTCCATATGATAACGCCAGGGCAATTAATCAAACATTTTATTCCTGGTTATAATGGGACATATTCGGATTATTCATAAAATGAGAATGAGGAGTTTAAAACCATGAGAAAAATAAAGCCGATTTTTCTTTTTGCCGACAGCCAGGTATTATTCTGGCAAAGTAAAGAGGGACATTTTATTGAGCGTTTGCGACAAACCATTGAAGACGATCAGGAGCGGCCGGAAGGAGAGTTAAAAGCTGCATATATCGGGGCTTCCAATGGCGATAATCCCGATTATTACGATATATTCGTGACGGCCATGAAACAAATCGAAATCACCAACTGCCGCCACATCAAAGCAAAACCTACGGAAGACGATTACAAATATTTGCGAACCGCAGACCTGGTTTTATTGGCCGGAGGCAGTACCATCAAAGGGTGGAAAGCCATCCAAAAAACCGAACTGCAGCAAAGAGTCGTGGATTGCTATCACAATGGTGCTGTGTTGGTGGGCGTGTCTGCTGGCGCTATCCAGTTAGGATTAAGAGGCTGGAAAATGACCAAAAAAATACCCAAAGACCTCTTCCCCACTTTTCAACTGGTACCGGCAGTGATTGATGTGCACGACCAATCCGATTGGAAATTCCTGCAAGAAGTTGTCGGGACCCTGGGGGAAACCAACCGGGGATATGGAATACCCGGAGGCGGTGGAGCCGTCTACCACCCCGACTGGTCCTTTGAAGCCATCCGCCACCACCTGGTGGAATATTTCTACGTAGGCGGGGGAATGAAACGCTCCCTGATATTCCCAAAAATCGGCGATATGCCCGAAGAACCCAAAGACGAAGATGATCACAGGGGCAAAGTCATCCACCCGGACGACGTGTTGAGTTCCGGTATTATCAATATCGACCCCGAGATTATCGAATCTAATGTAGAGTGAAAGATCTTTCCGAAATTCGTGAACAGGTTCGTCGGCAGTATGAGCAATTTCCCTATCCTGATTGTGATCCGGATTGGGATAGGCCGCAATTGCTGGTCTCCGGTCACCTGGGCCTCATGTGCGAGGTCCTCTGGGCCGGCAAGAAGTCTCCCAAAGACCTGAGGGTGCTGGATGCCGGTTGCGGCACCGGCAGTGCCTTGGTGGCCATGGCCATGGCCTTCCCGGATGCCGATATCGTGGGAGTGGATTTTAGTGAAACATCACTGGATAAAGCACGAAGGCTGGCTGAAACGCACCATGTAAAAAATGTGCGTTTTTATAACCGTGCCATTGAACAATTGCCGGAGTTGGGATTGACCTTTGATTTTGTTAGTGCCAGTGGGGTACTGCATCACCTGCCTGATCCCGCGGCAGGTCTAAAAGCCATTGGCGACGTCCTCGACCCCCAGGGCGCAATCTCTATTATGCTCTATGGAAAATATGGACGAACCGGCGTCTATATGCTCCAGGAAGCATTGAGACTGGTGAATCAAGCGGAAGCGCAGGCAGCACCCACACTCAGCGGTGAGCAAATTCGCTTTGCCTATCAACTGGCACAGCAGGTACCGCCGCGTCATCCCATGGCCTCCCGGTCAAGGGGACGGGAAATGCAAGAAGGAAAAGAAGCCGGTGTGGTGGACCTCCTGCTCCACGCCAACGACATCCCCTTTGATGTGCCGGCCGTCTATAAAATGTGCGAAGACGCAGGTATGCGCTTTTACCGCTGGCTTTTTCCCTTAATATACAAGATGGACAGCTTTTTTAACGATCCGTTCCTGCTGAACCGGATGGCTAAAGCAAAAATGTCACGTCAGCAGCAGGAGGAAACCGCGGAACTGGCCCACGGACGCAATTCAAAACACAGCTTTATTGCTGTCCGGCCGGAATTTTCACCCCCCGATTTCTCCATAACCGCTGGAAATTGGCGAAAATTACACGCCAAATTAACCCCCTGCATGGCCTGGAACCGGACGTTACCCGTGCCGGGGAAAGAGAACCTCTATGCCGTTCCTTTTACCATTATCCAGGACGCCTGGGGTCCCCTGGAAATCTCTCGCTGGCAGTTGATGTTTTTAGGTCACATCACACCCGACATCACACTCGAGCAGGTACTGCGACTTCCCGCGGTTCAAAAGGAGATACCCTTTAAATCCGAAAAAGAAATAGACACAGCCGTGGAAGATTTGCTTAAACGGGCCATGGACCGGCTGGCCATTGTATTTCTTGAAAGGAATGAATGATGAATGATGAATGATGAAAACGTGAATGTTGAACATGTTGTGGCTTTAAAGGATGTTGTGAATCCTCTACTATTTCCATTTCAGACCACATGGAAAGATAAACGTATTCTTAATATAGGTGGGGCAGCGGAGACATTGCCTGTCCTGGAAGAGCAGTTCCCGGAAGCCGTTGTCCAGCAATCGGACATCGAAGCTGTTTTAGCGGATGATTTTTCCGCTGCACCCTGCGATTATATTGTGGCCCTGGGATTAAAATCCAGCAATTGCGATTTTCATCAGTGGATGACCCGTTTATTATCGTCTTTGACACCTGGGGGAGCGATTGCCGCCGGTGTTTACGGGTATGCCGGGTATTATGGTCTGAACATGCTCAGCACCATTATAAAGAATTTTTCAGCGGACATCGATGATATTTCCCATCAGAAGAATTTTTCCAGGGTGATGAAAGTGGCAAAAGCGGTGATTGCCCAATTGCCTGCCAGCCATCCGGCGCGTAAACAGAAAGCGTTTATGGAACGGTTGGAAAAAGGTGATAAAAATGCCTTCAGGCAGTTGATTTATCTTTCTGCCGATAAGATATTTACCGTATCCCGGCTGCTGGACAGTATCGATGCCTGCGGCGGTGGTCTGGTGGATTGGGTATTCCCGGGATATTACAATCCGGCCCGGTATGTCGAAGACACCGGCACCGCGGAAAAATTAAAGGCTTTACCGGAGCCGTGGTGTTGGCAGGTTGCCGAATTGGTGGGAGCGTGGCCCCCGGAGCATTACTTTTTCGTTAGTAAAAAGGCAGCCCCTCCCATCCTGCCGCCTTCTTTTTAATTTCCTATTAAATTATTTCAATAACTGTATCACCTGTGCGATGGCGATAACCAACGCAGGAATTCCTACCACAACACCGATCATCCATTGAAGGGTTGTAAACCGCTTGTCCATCGCATCGAATCGTTTATCTACGGATTCGAATCGTTTGTCTACTGCCTTAAATCTGGCATCCATCTCTCGTTGTAATGCTTCAAATCTGGCATTCATTTCTCGCAGCAGTGCCTCGAAGCGTTCATTCATGGTTTTTTGAAGTACGTCGAATCGTTTTTCCGAGGCATCGAATCTTAATTCGGACATTTCCCGTAGGGATTTCAATTCTTCTTCGACCCGGACCACACGTTCTACTAATGCCAGTTCTTTGATGCGGCCGTCATTCCTGGAAATGTATTCTTCAACCACTTGCTGCAAGCGGCTTTCCATGAGTTTTAAAACAAATTGCTCTATCTCGGTTTTTGACATTGTGTTTTCATTTGAAGTTACCACTTCAGCCTCCGAACAAATAATAGTTCATTTGTGAATAAAAGTCAACAAAACATCTTTTTTCAAATTCAATTCTTTTTTATTGTTGAATTTTGCTTTTAATTTGATATAATTTTTATGGAATTTGCAATGGATTGGCCAACAATAAATTCGACAGCCATAAAGGCACGAAGATACATCCTTCGTGTTTCTTTGTGTAACACTGCGGCTAAAAAATTAAATAGGAGGGAACATGAAATCTAAATTTTTTAGCAAACGGTTGGTTTTAAACAAAAAGACCATTGTTAACCTGGGTAAACCGGAAATGGATGAAGTCATTGGAGGGACCAGCACGCACTGTACCAGTTATGTTTCTGCTGTAGTTCGTTGTCCTTATGCCACGTGTCATTGTATTCCGTCAGAACCGCCACTTTGTTATCCCAATACCGATTAGCACGTAAAAGAAACGAATAAGGAAACCGTTAAAGGCGGGGTTGTCTAATCAACCCCGCCTGCCGTTATTTCGTTTGTATTTTTGTGGCGATTCTTTCCGCCGGAAATTCCGAAAAAATTTTTTTTTTCTCCTTGAGGGTTGAAAAATTTCCTGTTATATGTTATAAAAAAAAATTAATAAGTAAGTTAGGTAAGCCAAATATAAAATAAATTAAAAGGAGGTTAAAATGAGTCAAATTACGTTAGGAAATCTGTTAGAATCCAGGTTTGGCAAGGGCACTGCCGGTAATGTGCTGAAAGGAATCAACGATGCTTACAGGAAAGGAAAAAAGGTCAAATGCATGAGTAATGCGAAAAAAAGCGTCTTAGATGAAAGCGGCATTGTCAATGGTTTTTTTTACCCCATTGTGTTTCCGCAGTAACGTAAAACTTAATTAGTGGATGCCGGGCCGGTACGGCGTACCGCCCGGCATTCTTTCTTATTCAATAATTAGAAATTCCCAAAGAGAAGGGATATAAATGGTGAACCGTCCGCATATTATATTTGTTTATCCCCCCGCTGTCAGCGCTTCTGCCGAAAATGCCCGGTGCTGGTTCCGGATGTGCCTGGGCTCTGCTTTTATAATTTCTTACCTTAACCAAAAGGGAATCGCCGCCGGTCAATTCGTCAGCAGTGAACCCCTTACCATCAACCACTGCACCGCCGCTATCCTGGAATTAAACCCCCGTATGGTGGGTTTTACCATCGATAATTCCAATTATTTCCTGGGCCAGCTCATCGCCAGCAAGATCAAAGAGGTGTCTCCACATATCCCCGTGATTTTCGGCGGATTGTTACCGACTCTCCATGCCCGGACTATCCTGGAAACCAATCCCTTCGTGGATATATGCGTCCGAAACCAAGGAGAAGAAACCTGCCTGGAATTGATCCCATTACTTGATGATGCCAATTTCCAGCCGGGGCGGTCCCCCCTCGATAAAATCAGGGGAATTACCTTCCGGGACGGAGAAAATATCTACAATAACCCTGACCGGGGTGTTTATGCCAATAACCAGGGCGTTCACGATTTCCTGGATAAATACCCGTCCCCTTACCTGACGGGATTGGCGGATTCCCATAGACTCGGTATCATTACTGCCCGGGGCTGCAATCAACACTGCTCTTTTTGTGTCTGCCCCCTCATAGCAAATCATACCATTGCCACCCATTCCCCGGACCGTATAGTGGAAGAACTGGATTACATCTCCAGATACCTAAATCCCGGCGAAAACGGTATCGTGGATATATTTGATGACACTTTTACCTTGCTGCCCCATCGGGCCAAAGACATTTGCCGGAAAATCATCGAAAACAAGATAAAGCTCTCCTTTGCCTGCCTGACCCGCTGCGATAAAGTAGATGAAGAACTTTTACAATTGATGAAAGAAGCAGGAATCGTCACCATCGAGTTTTCCCTGGAAAGTGCTGTTCCCCGTATTCTCAGGAAAATGGGGAAAGTCCGGCCCCCTGATTTCGCCGGCGATCCCCACTATGAAAAAGAGAAAGAGTTTATTCATCGATTAGAAAAATATGTGAAACTGGCTAAAACCATCGGGTTTAAAAATGTTTATACCAGTATTATGCTGGGGATGCCCACTGAAACCCCGGAAGATGCCCGGCAAACCATGGAATTTCTTCACTCCCTGGCCCCATACATCGATCTTTATGGGCATAACATTTTTCAAGCGCGGCCCGGCACTCCGGCCTTTGATTTCTCCCCGCGGCACGGCGTGAAAGTAGAGCAATGTCGAAACCGGGTCCACTATAATACCGTCCACTCCTACGATGTGGAAGGCATCCCACTGGCCCCCAAATCCAGTAATGAAATTTTCGCTATCTTCAATGATAAAGCCAATCTTAAATCCCTGGCACTGGAATTATCCCAGGACAATCCCCAATCGCTGCCTCACCGGGGCAACAGCTTTAAGACCGTTATCCTTTGCAGCGAAACCCTTTCTGAAGAGCTGGTGTTGTGGCTGCGGGAATACCTGGTCATCAACGGTGTCTTTCTGCACATATACCCTTCCCCTGACAGTATCCGCCAGTCCTATCACCTCAACCAGGAGAAACTCAGCCGTTATCTTGCACCCACCGTCTATTATCACGGGTACTACCAGACCATGAATGCCGACGGCATTGTCACCCTGCTCCACTACCGGACCCTGGCCTACGGGGTCCAATGCGGTGTTCCCCTCCACCGGGTGACCACCCGGACCGCTGTTTCCCCCAATCCTCCCCGTTACCATCCCCTCAATGCCTTTGCCGTAGACAGCGAAGGAAGCGATACTCGGAAGCTGCACCAGTTGTTGTCTCAATTGGCACAGAAGCGAAAAAACGGAGAGGAACTGGAAGATATCCCCATTTATCCTTACCTCGGCAGCTTGTGCCGCTGGGAGGACGGGATTCCCAATTGCCGGAGGCTCGAAACCGTGATCGTCGATACCCATGGCAATGTTAAAACCTGCTGGAATGGCAAACCCGTGGGAAACGTCGGCATGCCCCTGGCACAAATAACCCGGAACCTCGAGAAACACCACGGAAATGCCCTGGCCGCCAGGAATTGTTCAAATTGCAGCCAAAAGGACAGTTGTGCGAAATGCCTCTTTACCCATCCCTTACCTGACTCCCAATACTGCCAACTCCTTAAAAAGGTCAATACCACCGTACCCGCCCAATTACTCCGTTCGCTGGATGGTTTCAAAGACCTGGATTTAGATGGAGAAATGATTTACCATGGAGATACATAATAAAAATAGTACCGTCAATCATATGGTTTTCCTTTGCCCCCCGGCTTCATCTTCCTCCAAAGGGCATCCGACTCGATTCAGGATATCTTTAGGAGCTGCTTATATTATCGCTTACTTGAGAGAAAAAGGTTTCAACGCCGCTGCATTGGAATCCCCCGTACCTATTACTGTGCGTCAATGCGTGAACAGGCTCCTGGCTGTGAAGCCGAAAATCGTGGGATTCACGGTTTACCAGGCCAATTACGGGATTTGCCAGTTGATTGCCCGGGGATTAAAGGAAATCGACCCCGCTGTTATTATTGTTTTCGGCGGCCCTACCCCTACTGCCCAGGGTCAAACCGTCCTGGAACAAAATCCTGCCGTGGATATATGCGTGGTCAATGAGGGTGAAGATACGACGCTTGAATTACTTTCCCTGTTGGATGACGTCCATTTTCGCCTGGAAAATGTATCCCTGGAAACGGTCAAAGGAATCGTGTTCCGTTCCGGGGAGACCATCGTAAAGACCCCCCGTCGCGGTTTACTGGCCGGGGGCGGTGAAATCACCGACCCTCTGGATAAATTTCCTTCCCCTTATCTCAGCGGTGTGATTTCTTCCCCCTCCATGGGTGTCATTTCTGCCAGGGGGTGCAATCAATATTGTGTCTATTGTAACTGTGCCTCCTTATCCCGGCGCCACATTACCACTCACTCCGTGGACCGGGTGATCCGGGAACTGGATTACATCTCCAAACATCTTTACCGCCAGGATATCAATACCGTGGACATCATGGACGATGCCTTTACCCTCATGCCCTCCAGGGCTGTGGAGATTTGCGATAATATCATCGAGAATAAAATAAAAGTCCCCCTGATCTGCATGACCCGGTGTGACTGCATCGATGAAGTAATGCTCGATAAGCTGAAAGAAGCCGGTTTTCAGTCCATCGGCTTTGCCCTGGAAAGCGCCGTACCCCGCGTGCTGAGAATGATCGGTAAACTTCAGCCCCCCCACATCAAACCCGGTGACACCTTTGAAAAAGAGAGGGAATTTATCGAACAGTTCAAAAGGTATGTATCCTATGCCAAAAAAATCGGCTTTAAAGTCGTTTATACCAGTATCATGCTGGGCCTGCCCACCGAGACCCCGGAAGAAGGCAGGCAAACCATTGATTTGCTTCGCTCCCTGGAAGAAAAACTGGATTTTTACGCCCACAATGCACTCTCTATATATCCCGGTACCCCTCTTTTCTACAATCATGAGAAATATGGGTTTAAATTGCAGCCCCTGGAAAACCGAATTCATTACAAAACCCTTCATCCCTACGATATCTCTCAAGTCGAGGTGCCGGAAAAACCCCGTTCCACCAATGAAGAAGTAGGAAAAGAACGGGATAACCTGAACCTGAGATCCATGTCCTTACCCGTATCTCCTGAACAAGAGAAACGGGTCAACCACGTTAAAAAAGTAATTTTTTGCGGCGATATCATTACCCGGGAACTGATCCTATGGCTGCAGGACCACCTGGTGGTAAATGGAGATATTATTCAAATCTATTCCGATTTTCACCAGGCCCGGGAACATTGCCGGTATAACCAGGATGCCTTAATCAATTACTGTGCTCCCACCAATACTTACACCGACTATTACCAGGCCCCACATGACAGCCGCACGGTGACCTTTATTCCGTACCGGGTGCATATGACCGGTAAACGGAGCGGTTTTACCATTCACCGGGTGGATACGCAGGTGGGGCTTTCCAGGGCTCAATCGAGCGTCGACCCGATGCATAGCCTCTGTTTCGAGAGAAATAAAGCGGATTCTCTGTGCCTGTATGAATTGTTGGACAGTCTTTCCCCTTCCGCCGGTTCGGTCCAGGATATTGTCGATATGCCCGTTTATCCCTATTTTGCTGCCCTGTGCCGCTGGGAAGATGGAGAACCTAATTGCCGGACCCTGGAGACCGTTATTGTCGATGCCGGTCATAACGTTTTCACCTGCTGGAACGGTCAGCCTGTTGGCAGCGTGGGCATGCCGCTGCAGGAGATCGTCGGAAATATAGAGGCACGGTACAAGGAAACCCTGGAAACCAGGAACTGCCGCGGCTGCCTAAAGCAGGAGAAATGTGCCGCCTGTATTTTTCCCTATCCTCTGCCTGAAGAAGAATATTGCCGATTGAGAAAACAGGCGGACACCGAAGCGGCAGCCCGGTTAATCCGTACCGTGGAACTCTATAAATAAACACTAACTATGTAAAATAAAATAATAGGAGGAAAAAATGAATCAAATCACAGTCAAAACTCTGCTGGAATCCAGGTATGGTGCCAAAAAAACCGGTAACATACTGAAGAGCATTAACGATTCCTACAAAAAAGGAACCATTCACACTTCCGTCGAGAAAAAAGGAGATTTCGATGAAACCGGTATTGTTTATGGTTTCATTGTTCCTTGATTCCTATTAAGCGGATTAAGACAGCACAAGGATACCGGGCAAGTATTGCGTACTGCCCGGTATCCACTTTAATTTAAAAGATAGTATCAAAGACCAGGATTTAGATGGGGAGATCATTTACCATGAAGATACATAATAAAGAAAGTGCCGGCAATCATATGGTTTTCCTTTGTCCCCCTGCTCCTTCTTCTTCCAAAGGTTATCCTACCGGATTCAGGATATCTTTAGGAGCTGCTTATATTATTGCCTACTTGAGAGAAAAGGGTTTCAACGCCGCTGCCTTGGAATCCCCCGAACCCATCACTGTGCGTCAATGTGTCAACCGGCTCCTGGCTAAGAAACCGAAAATCGTGGGATTCACGGTTTACCAGGCCAATTATGGGATTTGCCGGTTGATCGCCCGGGGATTAAAGGAAATCGATCCCGCTGTTATCATCATCTTCGGCGGGCCTACCCCTACTGTCCAGGCTCAAACCCTCCTGGAGGAAAATCCCTTCGTGGATATATGTGTGGTAAATGAGGGTGAAGATACGGCTTTTGAATTGCTTTCCCTGTTGGCTGACGACCATTTTCGCCTGGAAAATGTCCCCCTGGAAACGGTCAAAGGAATCGTATTCCGCTGCGGGGATGCCATTGTCAAGACACCCCGCCGCGACACCCCGGCCGGGGGTGCTGAAATTACCGATCCCCTCGATAAATTTCCTTCCCCTTATCTCACCGGTGTTATCTCATCTTCCCATATGGGGGTGCTCTCCTCCAGGGGCTGCAATCAATATTGTGTCTTTTGTAACTGCTCGATATTGTCCCGGCGGCGGGTTACTGCTCACTCTGCGGACCGGGTTATCAGGGAGCTCGATTACATCTCCAAACACCTTTACAACGAAAATACCGGAGTTGTGGATATCTGGGACGATGCCTTTACCCTCGACCCCCACAGGGCCAGGGAGATTTGCGATAAAATTATCGAGAACAAAATAAACGTCCCCCTGATGTGCCTCACCCGGTGTGATTATGTCGATGAAGAAATGCTGAATAAACTCAAGGAGGCGGGTTTTCAAACCGTCGGCTTTTCCCTGGAAAGCGCCGTACCCCGTGTGCTGAGAATGATCGGCAAACTTCAACCACCCCACATCAAACCCGGTGACACCTTTGAAAAAGAGAGAGAATTCATCGAAAAATTCAAAAGGTATGCAGTCTATGCCAAAAAAATCGGCTTTAAGATCGTTTACACCAGCATCATGGTGGGCTTGCCCACCGAGACACTGGAAGAAGGCAGGCAAACCATTGATTTGCTTCGTTCCCTGGAAAAAGCACTGGATTTTTATTCCCACAATAAACTGCGGATATATCCCGGCACACCGCTTTTCTACAATCATGAGAAATATGGCTTCAAATTGCAGCCCCTGGAAAACCGAATTCATTACAAAACCCTTCACCCTTACGATACCTCTCAAATCGAGGTGCCGGAAAAACCTCTTTCCAATGTTGAAGAGGTGGGAAAAACACGGGATGACCTGAACATAAAAGTCATGTCTTTACCCGTATCTTCTTCACGGGAGAAGCCGGTCAACCACGTTAAAATAGTAATATTTTGCGGTGATATTATTACCCGGAAACTGGTGGCATGGCTGCAAGGCTACCTGGTAGTGAGTGGCAATATCATTCAAATCTATTCCCATTACTCCCGGGCGCGGGAACATTTTCAGGATAATGAGGATGCCTTAATCAACTACTGTGCTCCCACCAATACGTATACCGGTTACTATCAGACTCGGCATGACAATCATACCCTGACCCTTACCCCGTACCGGGTCCATATGACCGGTAAACGAAGCGGGTTCACCATCCACCGGGTGGATACGCAGACAGGGCTTTCGGAGGCTCAATCGTCCATCAACCCGATGCTGAGCCTCTGTTTTGAGAAGAATAAAACGGATGCTTTTTGCCTGTATGAATTATTGGACAGTCTTTCCCCTTCCGCCGGTTCTGTTAAGGATATTGCCGATATGCCCGTTTATCCCTATTTTGCCGCCCTGTGCCGCTGGGAAGATGGAGAACCCAATTGCCGGAGCCTGGAGACCGTTATTGTCGATGCCGGCTATAACGTTTTCACCTGCTGGAACGGCCAACCCGTGGGCAGCGTGGGCATGCCGCTGCAAGAGATCGTCGAAAATATAGAGGCACGACACCGGGAAACCATGGAAACGAGGACCTGCCGCGGCTGCCCTAAGCAGGAGGTATGTGCCGCATGTATCTTTCCCCATCCCTTGTCCGAAGGAGAATATTGCCAATTGAGAAAACAGGCGGATACTGAAGCGGCAGCCAGGTTAATCCGTACCGTGGAACTCTATAAATAAACACAAGCAAATGTAAAAAAAATTTAAAGGAGGACAAAATGAGTCAAATCACAGTCAAAACTCTGCTGGAATCCAGGTATGGTGCCCAAAAAACCGGTAACATCCTGAAAAGCATTAACGATTCCTACAAAAAAGGAACCATCATCACTTCCGCCGAGAAAAAAGGAGATTTCGATGAAACCGGTATTGTTTATGGTTTCATTTATCCTTGATTCCTATTAAGAGGATTAAGGTAGCTCAAGGATACCGGGTCAGTACTGTGTACTGCCCGGTATCCGCTTTTATTCTTTTATTCCTTCTTAATATTTTCTTTACATTTTTCAACTAATCTAAGCATTTAAAGAAAAATCATATTCCGTTTCCGGGGAGATTGTTGACTTTCTCCGGTATCTGGTATAATAGTGCATTAAGAAGGAGGCATACCCATGAGGAAAATTTTTCTTTTATTGCTTATCGGCTGCTGTATTACGTTTTTTTTGTTGTCGGCAGCGGCGGGTTGTTCGTGCTGTAGTAATAAGGTCCGTGGGGACAACCCCGGCGAAATCAAATTGGTGTTGATGGTGGTCATCGATCAATTGAGAGCAGACCTGGTGTCAAGGCTGGAGCATCGCTTTGGGGAGGGTGGTTTTCGCTGTCTTATGGAAAACGGGGTATGGTACAAAAATGCCCGGTACCGTTATGCCCCCACCCTTACGGCAGTAGGGCACGCCACCATTTTTACCGGAGCCATTCCCGCGGATCATGGAATTGTCGGCAATTACTGGATTGACAGGCAAACCAATAAAGTGATCAGCAGCGTGGAAAACATGTCTCCCGGGCAATTAACCAGTACCACTATCAGCGACCAATTGATCCTGGCTTCCGGAAGTAAGTCCCGTGTTTTTAATGTTTCCCTTAAAGACCGCGGCGCCATCCTTCCCGGCGGATTCCTGGGAAAAGCCTTCTGGTACGATAGAAAAACCGGTCAATTCATCACCGGCCCATATTATTATAAGACACCCCCTCAATGGCTGGATGAGTGGAACAACCTGAAAAAAGTCGATCAATACAGGAATAAAAAGTGGGAACTTTTAAAGGAAATCTCTTCCTACATCTACGGCCGCCAGGATGACCGCAGCGAAGAGACCACGTATACCGGGCTGTCCGCTGTGTTTCCCCATTCTCTTAATTATCCCGACGATCAATATTATCTCCAACTGTGCAACACGCCCTTTGCCGATGAAATGAACCTGGAATTTCTCATTCACCTGGTGAACGCGGAAAAAGTGGGGCAGTGGAGTACAACGGACCTTCTGACCGTCAGTTTTGCGGCCACCGACTGCATCGGGCATGCCTATGGTCCCTGCAGTCTTGAATATGAAGACAACCTCCTGCGGGTGGATGCCACACTGGAAAACCTGTTCCGGTTTATCGACAATACCGTCGGGTTAAGAAGAACCTTGCTCCTGTTAACCGGTGATCACGGTGTGGACATGATCCCGGAATTTCGCCACCGGTTGGGTATGCCTGCCGGCCGCCTGGACCCGAAGGCAATCGAAAAACAGGTCAATGATGCACTTCAAAAGAAATACAAAACCAACGAGGATTTTGTGGTAGGATTTCGCAATCCCTCTATCTATTTGAATCTCCAGGTGGTGGAAAAACTCAAACTGGACCTCCCCGAGGTGGAAGGTGCTGCGGTAGAAGCGTTGATGAACATGCCGGGGATTGGTTTTGCCGTTGGTCGTTCGGACTTGCTCAAAGGAAACCTGCCCGATACACCCAAATTGAAATCATTGGAACTGGCGTTTCATCCCAAACGGTCCGGCAATATTTTAATACTCCAGGAGCCCTTCTGGTTTTTATATCATGTTCATGACCAGGATTCCGCCATGCACGGTTCTCCCTTATCATACGATGTGCATGTGCCGGTATTCTTTTGCGGTCCCGGTATTAAAAAACGTGCGGTGTACCGGTTGGTTTCTCCTCGAGATATTGCCCCCACCGTTGCTTTGAAGCTGGGAATCGAAGCCCCATCGGGTTCATCGGGCAAAGCATTGGTAGAAATTTTTAAATAAAGTGGAAAATTGTCTTTGAATATGATATAATTCAATTGGAATTGGCAATTAAGGTAAGGCATAAGGCAGGTGTGATTACAAATAAAAAATACAATAACATAAAATAGGAGGGAACATGAAACCTGAAGCTTTAAAGAAACGGTTGGTTTTAAACAAAAAAACCATTGCTAACCTGGGCAAAACAAAAATGGGTGACGTACATGGGGGAAACACAGCAGAAACAGCTGTCACCCTTTGTGATACCTGCAGTGATGTTTTACATGTTTGTGCTACATGTCCTGATACATGTGGTAATAGTTGTACTTGCATAACACTCTGTAATACAGATTCAATTTGCCTTTGTACAGGTGTAGAAACAGATGTTACATGCTGAAAGAGAAGAAGGGGGGGAAATCCCCCCCCTCTGTTTTTTTTTGCGTTCTTTTTCGTCTTTTTGCGGCAAATCCTTTTTTTTGAATTTGATATAATTTAGATTCATGGTAAGGCATGAGGCAGGTGCGATAGGTAAGATTAAAAACAAAATAACATAAAAAAGGAGGGAATATGAAACCTAAAGTTTTAAAGAAACGGTTGGTTTTGAACAAAAAAACCATTGCAAGTTTGGGTGAAGCAGTGATGAATGACGTGTATGGAGGGCACGACAGCAGCCCTACATGCCCCATTTACAAATCCTGTCCTCTTGGTCCTCTTAGTGTTTGCATTTGTCGTATTACTGATGACGGTGAGGAATGTACGACCACTATTTTGTGTTAAACTGGCAAGCATTAGGACCACCAGAAGGCGGGGTCATCTAACTCCGCCTTCCACTCTGGTGCGTTTTCTTGAGTCTTTTTACGGCTGTTATATTTTGCTGCCTGGCACTTTTTTTGTACGTTAAGCAGTAGGTAAGAGGATACTACATCGTGTCGAGTACCTCTTTGCCAACTGCCAACTTAGTTTAACCCTTACACTTACAACGTCTTACCACTTAATAGCAACATGGATTATGAGGGAAGAAAGTTGGATCACAGGTACACGTTCGAAAATTAGTAGCAGCACCACAGCTACCTATAGGTTCAGTTTTACATCCACCATAAACATTCTTCATTTCACCATTTTCCAGATTAGAAATGGTGATTTTGTTTAAGATGAGTTTCCTGTCAAATTTTCTAGGTTTCATGTTAGCCTTCTTTATTATCTTTCACTGAGTTTATATTCTAACATCCTATAAAAAGAATTTCAATCTCCCATAATAAAAAAAAATTCCATCTTGTTAATTCTCTGGATCGGGAAGTCTTGTAAATCTATGTCTACCTGGTTCGACTACAACGAAGGCTTTCTTTAAATCATCTTAGGAATAAATCTCATGCGGCTTAGGTTTCTTGGCTGTTTATCCATTCAGTAAGGCGGCAAATTGATGAATATTATCTTCCTTGATTTTTGAAACACTCTGGTTAATACCGGCAGCCTTTTTTACAATGGACTTCTGGAGGAAATTCATCTTATCGAAATCAAAGGCCCCACCGAACAAACCCGTAACCGCGGCATGGTTTCTGAGCTCTGCTGGAAAAGCCTCATCGAATTGTTTGTGGGCGGTCTCTCCTTCTTCCATGCAGCAAAGGAAAAGTCCCAGGCGTTTTTGTTTAAGGGTGTCCAGGTGCTCCTGGTAAAATCGTTTCACCTTTCCTTGAATTTGACCCGCATGAATGGAGCCGCCGATGATAATGGTGTCGAATGAGGACAGATCGGAGCGGAATCGCTTTTTCAGATTCACAAGGCTGACTTCATCATTAAGCAGTTGTTCAAGCATTTGAGCTGCTTTTTCCGTACAGCCGTGAGTGGTTGCATAGGCAATAAGGGTACTCATGGTTTGTCCTCCTTTTTCCTTTTAGAGAGTGAATATTAATCTATTTGCCGCTAATTGTCAAGAAAATCGCAAAGAAATTGCTTAAAAGCAGCATTGCAAAATTTTTTGATTTATGATATAAATAGAGTGTAGTTTAATCGATCGAATTTTTTAGTATCGGTTGGCTTCTTAAATGCTTAAAAGATAAGGAGGCCCGCAAATGAGTAATGATAACAAGTGGAAGGAATATGATTACATTTTTAAACTTGAGCAAGAACTGAACAAGACCCGCTGGATGGTGTTTACTGCTCTTTTATCGGTTAGTTTCATAATTGGCGGCCTTGTATTGAAGGAAACAACTGCGCTTAGGCCACTTCTTACGAAATCCGGCATGGTATTCGGCTGGTTGATATTTATGGCTGGTTTCTATCATTACTGGTGGTTTCACAATAAAGCGCACGATCTGCGAGATCGCATGTGTGAACTGGAGGAACAACTTTCTATAGAAGTATTTAAAATTCGCACCAAGAGACCCAAATTTTTAGGGATTAAGATTTTCTACCATTGGGCAATTGATGTAGTGGCGTTGGCTTACACCCTGATTCTTGTTTTAGTTTTATTGCGATAACCATCAATTTTTGAAACGCTTGCGGTGATTCCGGTAACCTTTTTACATTAACTTCCCGCGCCGCCGGGTTGAGATTTTTGGTGGAGGGGATATAATCGTTGACAAAAAAAATAAAAATTTACCTATTTTTGACTTGATTTCTTTTAGAATATTCATGTATAATTAATCTTCTATAAGAAAAATACTTAATTCAGCGAATGAGATTTAGGAACGGAGGAACGTAGGAACGTAGGAACGCAGGAAGGGAGGTTTAAAGGGGTCTGGTACCCCGAAAAGAGGGAGTGAACATGCGGGAACAGCCAACACCGAGATGGCAGCGCTTTCAAATCATATGGTTTACCGTACTTTTGCTGTTTCTTTTTTCACCAGGGAAGCTGGAAGCAAAAAGGGCGGAGCAGAAAGTGGTGGAAGCTGTCCGCCTGGAAAAGCCGGTTAACATTGACGGCCTGTTAAATGAAACGGTGTGGCAGGGTCCGGGCTATTCGGATTTTGTGCAAGCGGAACCCCTTGATGGTCAACTTCCCACGGAAAAAACCACGGTGTGGGTGGCGTATGATGATAAAGCCCTTTATGTGGCTGCCCGTCTTTATGATTCACAGCCGGACAAAATTGCTCGCCACCTGGCCCGGCGGGATGATTATGTGGAAGCCGACTGGTTCGGTTTTGATATCGATCCCTATTACGACCGCAGAACCGGGTTTTGGTTTTCTATCAACCCCTCTGGCAGCATCATGGATGGGACCCTCTTCAATGACGAATGGGACGATACCACCTGGGACGGTGTTTGGACAGGCAGGACCTATATCGACGAAAAAGGGTGGAGCGTTGAGCTGCGGATTCCCTATCACCAACTCCGCTTTAAGAAGCAAAAAAGCCGGAACTATATATGGGGTGTTAACTTCCGGCGGGTGATTAAACGAAAAAACGAAGAAATCAGTTTCGTACGGGTCCCCAAAGGAGAAAGTGGATATGTCTCCCGGTTTGCCCGGCTGCAGGGAATTGCCGGGATCAATCCTGGCCGCTATATTGAAATAATTCCCTTTACCGTTGGCAAAGCGGAGTTTGGACCCGTGGAAGAGAACAATCCCTTTGAGACGGGTGAAGATTATTGGGCCAATGGCGGGTTGGACCTCAAAGTAGGATTAAAAAGCAATTTAATTTTGGATGCTACAGCAAACCCGGATTTTGGTCAGGTGGAAGTGGATCCGGCGGTCATCAACCTCAGTGCAGTTGAAACCTACTATGAAGAGAAACGACCGTTTTTTATAGAAGGGGCGAATACGTTTATCTTTGGCCAGGGAGGTGCCAATGATTTCTGGAATTTTGATTGGGGCAATCCCACGTTTTTTTACAGTCGCCGTATTGGCCAGGCACCCCGGTTGTTGGGTTCCCTTGACGGCGAATTTGTTGATTACCCCGAAGGCACCGCCATCCTGGCGGCTGCCAAAATCACCGGTAAGATTGGAAACGGATGGAATATCGGTTTACTTAATGCCCTGACATCACGGGAATACGCAGAAATCCAATTCAATGATACACGCTTGAAAGAGGAAGTGGAGCCTTTTTCCTATTATGGGGTGTTCAGGGCCCAAAAGGAGTTTAATAACGGTCGGCAGGGATTGGGGATGATTGCTAATTTAGTATACAGGGATTTAAAGAGTGAAAACGCGGTTAATGAATTAAATAGAAATGCCTTTAGTTTTGCCGTGGATGGCTGGACCGCCCTGGATAAGGATAAATCCTGGGTGGTTACCGGTTGGTTGGGGGGGACACGAGTTTCCGGCAGTGAAGCGAGCATGTTGACTCTTAAAAAATCGTACCCTCATTATTATCAGCGTCCCGATACCACCCATGTAACATTGACAGGGGACACAACAACATTGAGCGGATGGGCCGGGAGAGTAACGGTTAATCGGCAGAAAGGACATCTCGTGTTTAATGCTGCTCTGGGGGCGATATCTCCGGGTTTTAACATCACTGACCTGGGATTCCAGTGGCGTGGAGATATAATCAACGCGCATGTGGTTGCCGGATATCGCTCCTATCATCCGGGTAAATTATTCAGGAACTGGATGGTGGCAGCTGCTTCCCATCGTAATTATGATTTTGGGGGCAACCGCATTGGCGAAGCCTATTACCTGATCTCCAGGGCACAGCTGTTGAACTATTGGCGCCTGGATTTGCTGGTGGGCTATTACCCGGACCAGTGGTCCAATACCATGACCCGCGGTGGTCCCCTGATGAGACAACCTTCCTTTGTATTTTCACGGTTTGACATCTCCAGTGACAGACGGAAACCCATTATTTTATCCTTCCACGGCGATTATTTTAACGGACGCAACGATTATAAGTATTGGTTCGGCCAATTGAACGTTGAAATAAGACCAAATAGTAATTTTTCCTTTTCCATTGGCCCTGCTTATGAAACCAACCGCACCGATCTCCAATGGGTAGCCAATATTGAAGATACCTTGATGACAGATACTTACGGCACCCGCCATATTTTTGCCACCATTGACCAGGAGACAGTCTCAGCGGTCATCCGTATGAATTGGATTTTTACACCGAAATTAAGTCTTCAATTATTCTTGCAGCCCTTCATTTCAGTGGGGAAATATGAAGGATTTAAAGAGTTTGCCCGACCCGGAAGCCTGGATTTCAATTATTTTGGCCAAAATGATTCGGAGATATCTGCGGAAGGAGATCAATACCGCATTGATCCGGACGGCGCCGGCCCGGCAGAGGCATGTTATATTGACAATCCTGATTTTAATTACAAGTCACTGCGAAGTACCCTGGTATTGCGGTGGGAATTCAAACCCCGTTCCATTCTTTACTTAGTATGGACTCAAAACCGCTGGGATGAATCTCATCCCGGTGATTTTGATTTTTCCAGGGATATTGGAGACCTGCTGCGCGCTTCCGGTACCAATATCTTTATGATAAAATTTTCCTACCGATTCCAGTTGTAGATTGCAGAAATTGGATTAATTATGTATAATGACCAATGACCAATAAAGTGGCGATACTATTCAATCCCTCTTCGGGAAAGGGGCGGTCTGTAAGAGAAAGAAAGAGAATAGAAAAAATTCTCAATGTAAATGCCAATGGTATTGAGTTTGATTGGTTTGTATCTGAAAGCGAAGGGCACCTGAAGGAACTGGCAGCAGAGACGGTTGGACAATACCCGGTTGTTGTAGGGGTAGGGGGGGATACCACATTTAACATCGTGGCGCGAGAGATCATCAATTGTTGCCATCACCCGGCTCCGGTAATGGGAATGATTGGCACTGGTTCTTCCAATGACATTGTCCGGGCGTTGGGAATCGCTAAAATCGAAAATGCCTGCAAAGCCATTATCCGGGGAAATACAGGAAAAATGGATGTAGGATGCCTGAAGATGCAGATAAAACGAAATGGAGATGAATACGAGGAATCTCTTGTTTTCCTGGGCACCCTTAGTGTGGGGTTGGGCGCCGCGGTCAATCGGTACGTGGAACAGTTCCATCAGCATCACCGGGTCCTTTCCAGGGTAATTCCTTTAAACATTACCCAACTGGGTGCAGGGCTAATGGGCATTTCCCATTCGTTTTCAGCGAAAAAACTGCCCATTAAAACGGAAATTCAATACACCAATCCTGCTGATGGAGTTTCGATCAAGAAAGAAATCGGATTTTCGTTACTGGTGATTTTGAATACGCCGTTTTATGCCAATGGGTTTAAACTGGGAAAAAATGGTGGTCTTTTTGATGGTATGCTGGATTGCTGTGTCATTTATACGCATTCCTTTATGGACACCTTGCGGATGGGCATGAAGGTTCGGCGGGGTGTTTTTGCCCATATTACTGATGGGAAGAATCGGGTGGAATTTTTTCACTCCCCTTTATTTAAGATTTTTTCAAAAGAACCCGTTGACATCCAGGTAGATGGAGATATCATCGAGGGCGTGGAGGCGTTAGAAGTGACCGTTATGCCGGGTAAGTTAGAAGTGTTAATGTAAATTCCAAATTCCAATGATCAAAGGTAATGTCTATTTTTCTTGAAAATTAGCGGACATTTTTATTTTTTAATCTAGTGATTTCGCGGCGGTCTTTTTTGGTAGGTCTTCCGGTTCCTTTTTCCCGGAGGGCAAAGGGGGTATCTCTGATAACCCTTAATTTTTTAAATTCTTGCGGTGGGGTGATTTCTTCGACGTAGTCCACGGCTATTTTAGCTGATACTCTTTTTTCCAGCAATCCTTTGACGTTAAAGGTTCGGGTAATAATAGAGTGCCTGATTTCGATGACATCTCCTATTTTGACTGTATGGGAAGGTTTGACATTTCTGCCGTTTAAGAGGACTTTGCTTTTTTTGCAGGCGTTGGCGGCCGTGTTTCGGGTTTTGAAAATCCTGACCGCCCATAACCATTTATCGATGCGAATATGCTCATTATTTTTCGGTTCCATTTCAACACCTTCTGAATTCCTATTTTAACATAAATGCATATACAGTCAACCCGGCTCAACCATCTTACGTGATCATATTATATTGTAAGGGCACGGCATGCCGTGCCCCTACTTAAGAAAAAAAGAAAATGTGCCGATATTATTATTTCTTAATTTTTTTTGTTGGAATTTTTTTTTTATTTAGGATATAATAGTGGAGCCATGGTTAAGAAAAATATTAGAACGTTTGCCTATCTGCTGATAGGGCTGTTTTTTATGGGGTTAACCGGTTTATTCATTTCCCTGGCTGAGCTGAATGACAAGTATGAGAGGAAACACCAGGTAGTGAGTTTGTTGTCCAACCATGTTCTCAGGCTTCAGTATAAGATTGATAATAATCGTGAGAAAATCGCCAATTACGATTTTATGGAATACAAAATCAATGCGTTTTCTTCCCGTTATCCTTTTTTTGCCAAAATCGTGGATACCGTGTATGATAAAAGCCTTCAATATGGATTTCGACCGGACCTGGTATTAGGCATTATCAAGGTAGAGAGTGGATATGAGCCTACGGCTGTTTCTTTTAGGGGAGCCTATGGGTTGATGCAGGTTAATCTTGCGGTATGGCGGGAGGAATTGAACATCGATGAAAACCGTATTTTTGATGTCGCTTACAATATTGACCTGGGACTGAAAATTTTAAAACAATACTATGAAGAATCCAATGGGAATATGAAGCGGGCGCTGCATCTCTACAATAACGGTTACCTGTACAACAATACCGCTTATACGGATTTAGTCGATTCCGCTGTCCTCTCTTTAACGCCCATCAAAGGCATGTGGCAAGGTGTAGGTTTAGGATATTAAGCCCTCGGCGCCGGGAACTGCAAGGGGATTTCTTTTCCTCAACCCCAACCTTAATCTCAACTTTTTATCTTACTAATGATCTCGTCGGTGATTTCTGTGGTAGAAGCAGCGCCTTGTTGCAAAGCTTCCGGTGAACCTTTGAGTTTCATCATGTCATAGGTTCTGACCTTGCCTTCTTTTACCACTTTGGCGATAGCTGCCCTGATCTTTTGAGCCTTTTCGGTTTCGCCGATATGATCCAGCATCAAGCAAGCCGAAAGGATCATGGCAATGGGATTGACGATGGGGGGATCGTAGGTTTCGTATTTGGGAGCGGAACCGTGAGTAGGTTCGAAAATCGCCACCTCTTCTCCGATATTAGCAGAGCAGGCAAACCCAAGACCGCCCACCAAACCGGCAAAACCATCGGAAACAATATCACCAAACATGTTACTGCTGACAATCACGCTGTAATCTTCCGGGTTCTTGGTCAGCCACATCATCTGGGCATCGATGTTGGTGTTCCACAGTTCGATACCCTCGTATTCTTTGGCAATCTCCCTGCCGATGGCCAGCATCATCCCGGACGTTTCCCTGATGACATTGGGTTTTTCGCAAACCGTCACCGATTTATAGCCGAACTTTTTAGCATGTTCAAAGGCGGCTCTAACAATACGCTGTGTGGCTTTTTTAGTAAGAATACGAGTAGAGACCGCCAATTCCTCTTTAGGGGTATCGGCGAATTTTTTAAATTTAGGGTGGCTCGCTAATGCCTGGTATACATTATCCGGGGGATTGGTCCACTCTACACCGGCATACAACCCTTCGGTGTTCTGGCGAAAAATCACCACATCCACTTCCGGTTCTTCGATTTCATTGTTTTTTCCTCTGCGGATGAAATTGAGGGGATTGCCTTTAAAGGTTTTGCACGGTCTCATGCAGATATCCAGGTTAAAATGCTGTCTCAGGCCGACAATAGGGCTGTAGTAAACATATCCCTTGTCTTGCAGTTTCGGCGCCAGTTCTCTGGCTGCCTCTGCTTTGGGCTTGGAAGTAATAGCACCAAACAGGCCGATTTTGTGCTTTTCCAGTAAATCCAACGTACGCTGCGGCAAGGGATTCCCTTCGTTGCACCAGAACTCCCAACCAATGTCGGCGTGCACGTAGTCTGCTTGAAATCCCGCGGCTTCCAGTACCCGCAGCGCTTCCGCTAATACTATTTTTCCAATACCGTCTCCAGGCATCGTGACGATTGTTCGTTTTGACATTAAATCCTCCGTTTGTTTGAGTATTGTAGTAATCTATTTTTCTATCTTCGCTTTGATGTAATTGATCAGGCCGTCATTGTCCAGGATGTCCATTACCGTCCGGGGGTAAGGTGGAAACGTAAACGTACCCCTGGGAGTAATGATCTCACCTTTTTGCATATCCACGGTCACTTCATCGCCGTTTTCAATAGCCTCTACGGCTTCCGGTGATTTGATTGCTGGCATACCCGCATTGATGGCATTCCTGAAATAAATACGCGCAAAGGATTTGGCAATAATCACGCGAATCCCGGCATATTTGACAGCCGCAGCAGCCTGCTCCCGGGAAGAACCCATGCCGAAATTTTTACCAGCCACCAGGATGTCGCCCTCTTTTACTTTGTTGATAAATTCGGGGTCCAGGTCTTCCAGTGCATGTTTGGCCATTTCTCCCGGTTCCATTTTTTGATACGCGTATTTGCCGGGAAAAATAACATCCGTATCGATATTGTCTCCATATTTCCAAACGTTTCCGGTAAATCGGGTAATCATAAGAACCTCCCTGGATGAGTAATCTCTCCGGTTACGGCAGACGCAGCCACAGACAGCGGTGAGCCCAGGTAAATTTCAGCTTCCCGGCATCCCATCCTGCCTTTAAAGTTCCGGTTGGCAGTTGAAAATGTCACTTCCCCCGGCGCCATGACCCCCTGGTGGGCACCCAGGCAGGGGCCGCATCCAGGATTTAATACCATGGCACCTGCATCGATAAAGGTCTCTATGTATCCCTTTTTCAGGGCCTCTTTATAGATCTCCCATGACGCTGGGATGATAAGGGTCCTGGCTTTCACCTTTTTACCATTTAAGATTTCGGCTGCCCCCTCCAGGTCACGAAGTCCGCCGTTGGTACAGGTACCGATTAAAGCCTGGTGGATTTTGGTTCCTTCTACTTCTTCAATAGGAGCGTAATTATCTACCGTGTGGGGTTTTGCCACAGAAGGAGAGATTTTAGATATATCAAATTCAAACGTTTGATAGTAAGCGGCGTCTTCATCGGAGTAAAGGGGTTCGAATTCCGCTTTTGCCCGTCCCCGGATGAAGTCAAAGGTAACAGGGTCCGGCGGGATATACCCGTTTTTGGCGCCCATTTCCGCTGCCATATTGGTCAGCACCATTCGCTCTCCGATATCCATATAGCTAACAGTCTCTCCGGTAAATTCCACGGATTTGTAATCGGCACCATCGGATTTAATCTGGCCGATAATATAAAGCACCATATCTTTGGGAGTAATGTGCCGGGGGATGGTTCCCTTGATAATGATTTTCATGGTTTCCGGCACCTGGAACCACAATTCACCCGTGGCCCAGATGGCAGCCACTTCTGACCGGCCGATACCCGCGGCAAAGGCTCCAAGTGCACCGTATGTGGTGGTGTGGGAGTCGGAACCCACGATAAATTTGCCGGGCATGGCAAAACCCTGTTCCACGAACACCTGGTGGCAAATCCCATGGTTCACATCATAGAAATTGGCAATCCCCTGTTCTTCAACAAATTCCCGGATTTCTTTGTGATTGACGGCAGACGATTCCTTTGGGGCCGGTACCTCATGATCCAGTATAATTACCACGCCTTCAGGATATTTAACGTTGCTTACACCGATTTTCTTAAAGGTATTGGCAATGGCTGCCGCATTATCGTGACTCATCACATAATCCGGCCGGATCGAAACCATGGCACCCGCCGAAACTTCTTTTCCTGCTTTTTGGCTCATTAGTTTCTCTACAAACGTTTTCGGCATATTTTTATTCTCCTTCAAAAAGTATTATTGTATAATATTGACTATGTTATGTAAAGATGCATTTTTAATAAAACTTTTTAGGAGATTTTACGTATAATAATTATAAATAAGACATTTAGCGGAAAATAACCGCTGAGACTTTTGGTTAAAAAGGAGCGTGATTATGAAGATGCAAAAGAAAACAATTGAATCGGTAAGAATTGTTTTTGTTTTTTTTATTATTTCATCCCTTTTGCTGCCTTTATGGGCATCCACATACCCGGATGAGGTCCTTAAGGCCAAAGCCTCCATTAAGGGAAGTATGTTGAGGTCCCATATTGATTTCCTGTCATCCAAATACTGCAGGGGGCGGGAGACCGGGGATAATGGGATGGACGCGGCGGATAAGTATATTACTACTGTACTCAGTGGAGCGGGTGTTGAAGGTGCCGGTCGTATCGGAAGCTATTTTCAGAATGTCAAACTAAAAGCCCTCTCCCTGGAGAAAGGCATCGGTTTAACGATCGAAGAGACCGCCGCCGGTGTTAAGAGAGTAAAAGATGCCCGAATGGATTGGGATTTTCTGCCGGTAAACCTGTCGGCAGAAGAGGAAGTCACCGCCCCGGTGGTGTTTGCCGGTTACGGCATCACCTCGCCTGAGCATAAATATGACGATTATAAGAACCTGAATGCCAGGGGGAAAATCGTGCTGGTGATGCGGCATGAGCCCGGTGAGAAGGATGACAAAAGTCCCTTTGAAGGCCGGAAAAACTCGAAGCATGGAACTCTTTTGAGTAAAATCCTCAATGCCCAGGAGCATGGGGCTGTAGGTATTCTTTTTGTTACTGACCCCTTAAACCACGATGAACGGTCTGTCAGGGGCGGTTCTTTCATGAGTGGCACCTCATGGACGTACCTGAGAAAAGAGCGAATGAAAGAACATGAAGATTTTAAGTACATGAAATTCAGACCTATGCTGCGGATCATCGGGGATGATTTTGGGGTAAAAATCCCGGCGGTTGTCATTAGCGGTAAGCTGGGTGATTATTTACTGGGTGAAAAATATTCACTATTAGACATCCAGGAACAGATTGACAAAAACATGAAACCCAATTCCTTCCCGCTGCCGGGTAAACGGGTCACCATGGATATCTTTTTTAACAGCGAGCCGGTCAAGGCCAATAACATTGTAGCAAAGGTAGAAGGCAGCGATCCTGAGTTGAAAAAAGAAGTGGTTATCGTGGGTGCTCATTACGATCATCAGGGAAAAGACAACCGGGGCAGGGTGTACCCGGGGGCGGATGACAATGCGTCCGGAACAGCCGTGGTCATGGAACTGGCCCGCGCTTTCCATAACTTAGAACAAAAACCCAAACGCACCATCCTGTTTATACTATTTACAGCTGAAGAGCGGGGACTTTTGGGGGCACGTTATTATGTAAAAGACCCGATATTTCCCCTGGAAAAGACCGTGGCATTGATCAACCTTGATATGTTGGGGCGTAATGATGTGGACCAGGTATCCGTGATGGGTAAATACCAATACCCAAAGCTCTTTAAAATCATGGAAGCAGTCAATAAAAAAACCGTGAACTTTGAATTGAATCTCAGTGTCGAGGAGTTTGTCAGGAATTCGGATCAATTTCCCTTTATGCGGCATAAGGTTCCCTGCCTGTTATTCAATTCCGGGACCCATGATCAGCTTCACACCCCTGAGGACACCCTGGACCGGATTATCGTTGAAAAAGTAGAAAAAGCAGCCCACCTGGTTTTCCTTAGTCTCTGGGAAATAAGCAACCTGCCGGCAGGAACCCAATTGAAAGGTAAATAATAATGGAGGATACCATGAAAGCAAAAATTATATTCATATTATTAACCATATATTTCTTATCTTTTGGTTTTGCACAGCAAAATCAGTCTCCTGGAGAGGTTGTGGATAAATGTGTAAAAGCCCTTGGCGGAGAAAAGGGAATCGAGAATTTTTCCAATTTCGAAGCAAAGGGTGAAGCGCATATAACGTTTGGTACGCGAAAGATTACCGGTAAAGTAAAAGAGATTAAAAAGGGCAAAAGGTACTGGGCGCAAATGGAATTGAGTTTTGGCAGCAGCGAGTTTAAAGCGGTTCGGGCTTTTGACGGCAAGACTGCCTGGATGGACCGGATGGGGACCATTGTTAATCAACCGTCTCTTAATCTCCAGTCGGATGCAGATCATACCCCTGCGCTTTTGCTTGAAAAAGAGGCGAATTTTAAAATTACCGGTGAAAAAGAGATCGAAGGAAAAAAAGCCATCCGTTTAGAGGTGGAATTTAAGGGAAAGAAAACCACCTTTTTTATCGATCAAACCGATTACACCATCCTGGAAATCCTTTTCAAAGACCTTTATTTCGGCCAGCAGCAAACAAAAGAAACCATTGAGAAACGGATCCGCTACATGGATTATAAGAAAAAAGGCGATGCCATGTTTCCCTTTGGCATAGTGTATTACCAGAAAGGAAAGAAAAACATGGAAGTTAAGTTCAGTGAGGTCACGTTTAATCCTACTGTTTCCTCTGATATATTTACCCGGCCGGACCAGGAATTAGACTTACGGTACCGGGAAGAGATGTACCATTGAAGTTAAAGGAATTTGATTTCCCATTACCCCGGGACCGTATTGCCAGGTTTCCGTTGGAAAAGCGGGATGAATCCCGGTTGATGATGGTAGACAGGAAAACCCGGAGCATTTCTCATCACCGGTTTAAAGATATCGTGGGCCTGGTTGATGAGACGGATTTTTTTGTGATCAACAACTCCAGGGTTATCCCGGTGAAACTGTTTGGCCGCATCAACGGGAAACAGGTGGAGATGTTGATAGTAAAAACCATTGGCAACAATGACGTCGAAGCCCTTACTCTTCCGGCCAGAACATTCAAACCCGGTGAGAAAGTAATTATTGAGAGTGCCCGGGATTTATGGGCGGAAGTAATTGAAACCGGTCTGCGGGGCAGGCGTGTATTGCGGTTCAATAAAACTGTTGATGTGGTTTTAAAGGCCGGTTATGCTCCCCTGCCCCCATATATCAAACGAAAGTATGATGATGCCGTAAAATACCGGGAATTGGATTTGGAACGGTATCAGACGGTTTATTCAACGGTTCCCGGTTCTATTGCCGCACCCACGGCAGGTTTGCATTTTACCCCGGATATTATTGAAAGTATCAAGAAGAAAACTCAGGTCATTGAAATTACCCTGGAAGTAGGGGAGGCCACGTTTCAAAAAATTGAAGTAGAAGATATTGCTGATCATCGTATGGGGGAGGAGACCATTACTATTACTGCGGAAGTCAGACAGGAAATCCGGGCATTAAAGCAATCAAAGTGTTTGATTGCTGTGGGTACTACCACGGTGCGGTCGTTGGAGACCTGGGCTTTGCACTGGCCGGAGGAGGAGACGTTTTATTCCCGGTTATTTATTTCGCCTGGTTTTGAGTTCAAGATGGCGGATAAGTTGATTACTAATTTTCATTTGCCTGAGTCCAGTTTATTTATATTGGTATCGGCGTTTGCCGGGCTTGGGTTAATGAAGGAGGCTTACCGGGAGGCGGTTAAGGAAGGGTACCGTTTTTTTTCTTATGGTGATGCCATGTTTATTATTTGATATAGAGCTGCGGATGAACACGGAATAACGGAAAACAATTTCAGTGAGGCAGGATATTGTGAAGCGTAGTACGATGACTGACCGTGTATAAAAAGTTTTGCGGGGTCCAGGGGCGGTTTTTCAAAAGAGCCCCTGGCCGTCGGAGACAAAAAAAAGTTCTGATAGATTTCTAATAAGATTTCAGGATGGACAGTCAAAATATTTTTTGAGCTCACAGTTATTTCTGTCCATCCTGGAGATAAAAAATAGCGGTTAGTAGATCCGCACGGAGGGCATCAGTTTTTTTGAGTGCCCGTGCGGTAGGAGAGATAAAGTGGTGCCCTTCGGGCAAGTATAATAGGAATTTATTTCTTTGAAATCCTGACAAAATCTTCTGAGGCAACGATAAAGCTTGTGCTCAAGTGATCCTTGAATTTGTTCAAAACCTTTTGAATCACGCTTATTTTATTTTCAGTCATTTCGTTTTTCAGTCTCAGGAAAATGACGCCCCTATGGCCTTTTCCTCTTTTAAAGGGAAGAATTCTGTATTTCGCATAACCTCGGAAGCATATAACAGGCAAGCGGTGATATCTTCATCTTCGATTCCGTTGTATTCTTTTTTAATATCTTCGTAAGACATGCCATCAGCCAGGAGTTTCAATATATACTGTACGGTTAGGCGTGTTCCTTTGATTACGGGCTTGCCGGTCATGACTTTTGGATTGATGCTAATCCTGTTTAGCAACATATTGCTTTTCATATCGGTATAACCTCTGGGGTTAATATAATTGCTTAATGTTTATTTGTCAAGAAGTTTGTTGATTTATTCTTTACAAATGGCGCCCTTCGGGCAGATTTTAACGCCTTCGGCGTGATGGAACCACGAAGCCACGAAGGACACGAAGGAACATGAAGATTCAGATTTTTTTTCTGATACATAACATCATAGTCCATCAAAAAATCAGCGTTTATCAGCGGTACTTTTTTCTTCGCGTTTCTTCGCGTGCCTTCGCGGCTCCACTCAAACAGAGGTTCACTTCTTTTAGTTTTCGTTTATATCCCATTTTTTCCATCATTTCTTTTGCGGTCTGGAAATGATGAAGAGCTTCTTCAGCGTTGCCTTCGGCTTCGTATAATTTTCCCGCTTCCAGGTGGTAATCGGCAAGGTAGAGTTTCATGGACCCCAGTTCTGCGATTTCTAACGCTTCGTTTAAATCGTCCCGGGCTTTGGAGAAGTCCTTTTGCAACCGGTAAAAGGCTGCACGATCTAAAAGACCAATGACTAAGTAATATTGGTAGCCAGCTTTTCGCAATCCAGCCACCGCCTGGTCCAGGTAATCGTTTGCTTGAGTAAAGTATTCTTTTTTCTCTTTTTGCGCTTTTATCATCCATGCCCGTCCCAGTGAGAGTTGGTCAAGGGCAATGTCTAAAAGCCATTTTACATGTTTTGCCCATTTAAGCGTTTGCCCGGACCGTTCAATTACCTCCTGGTACTTTCCCTGTGCCAGCAGGAGGTCGCAGAATCGAAAGCCCCATAAGGAATAAAGGTAGGAATATTCCGGCTGCCTCTTTTTTTGCATTTCTTCCGCCTCTATCAACAATTTTTCTGCGTCCTCCAATTGGCCAGAGTGGTGGAGGGCATCGGCAAGGATGGTTCGAGTTGCCATTTGCCGAAATTCATCATCACTTCGGTCGGAATATGTGACACATTGCCGGGCATATTCTACTGCTTTCTCCACCTGACCCAACGTCAGCGCCAGTTCACTGAGGTTCCCGGCAGCTTTTGCGGAACTTAACCATTCTTTTTGTTGAATTGCCACCTCCATACTAACTTTCATGGGTCGGAGTGCCTCATTTAAACGCCCCAATGCGCGGAGACTAAAGCTGGCCCAATTCAATGCAGCGCCTTTTTCGTAATCGTTTAAACCGGCAGCCGGTTGGCTCCAGGGTTTCTCAAAAAAATGAGATACAGACGCAAGATCGGAACCAAATGCACCGAGGTTACTACAACAGTACTTCGTGTTGCTATCTCGTTGAGTTCGTGAATAATACACATCATACAATGCTTCCCGGTGCAATCCGGCCTGGCAGCCGTGGGCAATGGCGGCAAACAGGGGTTCCATCTCCTGGAGGGTGTCGGGCAGTTCTTTCTCCGGCAACTCTTTGTAATAATGGTAAAGCCTTTTATGGGCTTCTTTCCAGCCTTTTGGGTTTTCATTTTGCAGCTTTTCACCAAAATGCTCACGGATTAAGGGGTGGCAGTCCAATACATCTGGTTTCTTCGGGTTCTCCTTTGCCAAAAGATTGGCATCTCTGAGATTGTTTAAGGCATACTGCCAATCTTCTATTGATATTTTCTTTAATTTTTTTGTCACACCTGGAATCGGCCGTTTTGCTTTCAAAGCATTGATAGCTCCAATTTCGACAGGACGATCAAATAATCCCATTATCCTTAATATATCAAGCTCTGCTGATTTACCCAGCCATTTTTCATAGGCTTCCATCACCCGGCGGGCATGGCCGCCCTGTTTCTTTTCTTTGGTTAATTTCGGGATTTTGTCCCGTTTACGGATATCACTTTGATGAACGCTTTTGAGGTATTGGCCCAATAAGTTCAATGCCAGTGCATGGCCGTCAAAGTCCTGCACTGCCTCTAATATCTCTTTTTCCAAGCCTTTGATTCCAAAATTCTTTAACAATTCTACACCTGCTTTATCGGAAAGATGCTCCAAACAAATTTCCTTTACTGTAAAATCGATTTTATTCTTTAAATCCGTTACCGATTCACGAGTGGTAATCACACACAGTCCCGGTTGAGAAGCTGCTAACTCCTTTAACATGGTTTTCAGCCCCGGGTCTTTTACCTGGCCTTCCATGCCGTACGCTTCACCGGGTGGATATTGTAATGGTTCCAATCCATCCAATATAAGCAGCGTTCTCTGCTTGCGAATCAACCGCGCCAATCGCCGGCCTTTATCTACCGCAGAACCTTCCTTCGGATTTTTGTCCCCAAACCATTTTAATGTGTCTTGCATAAATTCATCAGCGGATGCCTGTTTTCCTTCGGCAGCGCCCTGGCTGTAAAAGGACCAGCCATAGACTTTTTCCGCTCCCCGGAAGTTATCCTGTTCCATCAAGTTTAGCCAATAGTTGACTAAAGCGGTTTTTCCCACACCGCCCCAGGCCACCAGGGTTATCACATGAATTTTCTTTTCCTTCCACGCCTCATATAAAATCTTTAATTCCTTTTCTCTCCCAAACAACTTCGGCCCGGTCACCGGTAGTTTGTATAGTAAAATGTCATCCGGCGGGAAAGATGGCTTTTCATGAATAGAGCGTTCTACTGAAGGTATCGGTTTACCGGGAAAAACCGGAGGTTTATCCGGCTTTAAACGTTTTTGGCTTAAACCGTTAATTAAAGTGTTTTTGGCTGTGTCGTTATCCAGTCCAACAAGATTAATATAGTTTATTTGACTTAGTAATCCATCCGGGTCACACTGCCGAACCAGGACAGGAACCAGTATCCCCTTTTCTCCCGTTGGGTCTTGGGCAAATGCGGCTGCCCATTCAGGATGCGTAAAAGAGGCATCCAGGTAATCCGGTGAAAGAACTGCAATGGTTCGTTCTGCCTCTTTTATTGCTTTCTGCATTTCCAGCACAAAATTGGAACCGGGCTTGAAATCCCAGACTTGTAAAATAATAGAATAGCCTGCTTCTTCCAATTGCCAGCCAATCCACTCGGCCCATTTACGGTCTGCTTTATTGTAACTAATAAAAACCTTACCCATCCGCAACCTCTCATCAGATGATTAATATAACATTATACCTTATTGTCAAAAAAGTTTCCAGCCAAAAGAATTATTTCTTTTTTAAACCACAGAGCCACAGAGGACACAGAGAGCACAGAGAGAGTTTTTTTATATCAATGACAGGGACCTGGTCCGGATGATAGTTTCAAATTGAAAGTATGACAGGGACCTGGTCCGGATGATAGTTTCAAATTGAAAGTATGACAGGGACCTGGTCCGGATGATAGTTTTAAAATGAAAGTATCACAGGGACCTGGTCCGGATGATAGTTTTAAATTGAAAGTATCACAGGGACCTGGTCCGGATGATAGTTTGAAATTGAAAGTATCACAGGGACCTGGTCCGGATGATAGTTTGAAATTAAAAGTATGACAGGGACCTGGTCCCGATACTGTTGACTTAAGAAAAATCCGAAATTCGAATATCGAAATCCGAAACAAATTCAAATGACCAAAATTCAAATGACCAAAACGAAAAGAACCTGAAAGTATCGTATCATGTTGTTTTTGTTTTGAATTTTGGAAATTTGGATTTTGGATTTGTTTCGGATTTCGTGCTTCGTGCTTCGGATTTAAATTTTTGCACCTCAATCGAGGCTTAACGTGATACTAGAACGAAAGGGGTCATCCCGGTTCCAATACCGGTCAACTCCCTACTTCTTGCAAATATTCCAACACCTGGTGCTTGTATTCATCCGTGAATTTATCCTTATTCTCCACAGGAAATACCCCATCGATCAAACCCATCCCTTCATAACTCTCTTCCCCCTTAAAGGGTTTTATATATTGACTCTCAATATGCGGCTGTTTGCTTGCTTTGTAGGAACCTGAAAACATACTCTTAATATTGGTTTCAAACAGCGGTCCCTCCACCCCGGCGGGTGAAATTTCAAAGGCACAGTACGTGTCGACTCCCAACTCTTCATAAGCATACATATCAAGGACAAATTTCTTCAACAGAAAATCATCCTTAAGTACAACCAGGATGATTTCATTCCTGTCATTGGCATAGATACCATTATTGTAGATTTTATCTACTTCGCTTTCCCCGGCTACATGGTAATATTTCATACTTGCCTCCTATTCCGTGTTCAACCGCAGCTAAATTTTTTAACCCCCTATTTATACCATAAAACACTATAAAAAGAAAAGAAATATTTTCACCTTTGTTTTTTTTGTTTCTTTTTAGCCACGAAGGTACACGAAGTTACACGAATAAAATAATATTTGAATTTTGGCCAATTGAATTTGTTGGAAGCAGCGGGATTCAGGATTTTAAATTTATTAGCAATTGATATGTTCATTTTGAAACCTATCGGCAGAGAGGCCCCTTATGCCATCTACATTCTATTGGTTCCCTACCTCCTAATCTTTTTTTCTTTGTGTATCTTCGTGTATCTTCGTGTATCTTCGTGGCTAAAAATAAAAAGAAAAAACCCTTCGTGGCCTTCGTGGTTTAATAAAAATTTTAGTATGGTATAATAGGGGGTCAAATGAAACAAGAAATGAGGATAAGATAAAATGAAAAATAATTTTAATTATAAAAAACTCGCAGCAATGCTGCTTTTCCTGTTATCGGGGTTGATATCCCTGGTGTTCCAGGTGGCCTGGCTAAAAATGCTGCTCCTGGTATTTGGCAACACGGTATGGGCAGTCGGTACATTGTTAACGGCTTTTATGGCCGGATTGGCCCTGGGCAGTTGGCTGTTCGGCCGCATCGCCGACCGCACCGGGTCACCGCTGCGGCTGTACGGTATCCTGGAAGGCTTTATCGGCTTATATGGACTGTTAACCTTGGTGGTATTCGCAAAGCTGCACGTGATTTATATTCCCTTGTATTCCCTCAGCGGCGGCGATAATATGCTGATGGGATTCATTAAATTCTTCCTGGCCCTTATTATCCTTTTACCCCCCACTATCTGCATGGGCGCTACACTGCCCCTGCTGGCCCGGCAATTTACCCGGGATGTAAAATCCGCCGGCTCCGGCATCGGTTTCCTTTATACCATCAATACTTTGGGAGCAGTCCTGGGTACGTTTATTGCCGGTTTTTTCCTGATCCCGATGCTGGGTCTGCAAATGACTGTGATAACCGCTGCTGTAGTCAATTTTATCATCCTGGCAGCCGCTTTCCTGCTGACCCGCGGCGAAAAACCCTCCTTCTTCTGGAAAGGTTTATTTAAATTCAAGGTAAAACCCATGCCAGGACATTGGGTCATGTGGGTATATTTTGTTTGCGGTTTTACCGCCCTGGCTTACGAGGTTATCTGGAACCGCATCCTCACCCTGCACCTGGGCAGCAGCGTTTATGCTTACAGCATTATGCTGGCCGTCTATCTTATGGGCATTACCCTGGGCGCGGCTATCATGAGCTACTTTGTTAAAAACTTGAAAAACCCGGTCCGGGTGTTTGCCATCATTCAACTGGCACTGGCTCTAAATTTAATCCTTATTATCAACCAATTCGGCAGCCTTTCCGATCTCATGGGCGCCATGGGAGAGGCAATGGCAGCCCAGAGATATTCGACCTTTATATTAGCCCTGGTTTTCTCTACTCTGCAACTGTTAATCCTGCCAACAGTACTGATGGGGGCTAGTTTTCCCCTGGCTGTCCGGCTTTTTGTCCGCAGCAAAGAAGAGCTGGGCAAAGAGACCGGCCAGCTTTATGCCATGAATACATTGGGTACCATTGTGGGATCGTTCTGTGCCGGGTTTGTCCTACTGCCTTTTTTGGGCGCACAAAAGAGCCTGCTGCTGGTGGCTTCCCTGAACCTGGGCGTTGGGGTTTATCTGGTGTTTGAAGACCAGGGAGCAAAACTAAAAAAACTGGTCATTGCCGCAGCATGCGTACTAATTTTTTACGGGGGTTATTTCCTTTTAACCTCCCCGGACCAGGTGATCCTGACCGCCGGTATTTTCCAGGATGCGGGCCGCAATAAAGTCAAACTGTTGACCTTTGAAGAAGACATCTATGCCACGGTTACCGTGGAAGAACGCAAAGGGGTACGGGGAACGTGGCGGCAGTTGAGCATGAATGGTGTGAATGTGGCGGGAACTTCCGGTGAGCTTTTTTCTATCCAGAAACTCCAGGGTCATCTGCCGCTGCTGCTTCATAAAAATCCCAAAAGCGTGCTTCATATTGGTTTTGGCAGCGGGGGCACTGCCTGGGCGGTTTCCCGTTACCCGGTAGAAAAAATAACCATTGCAGAAATCAGCCGTAGTATCATTGAAGAAGCATCCAAATATTTTCAGATGATCAATCACGGCGTACTGAACGACCCTCGGGTGGAAGTGATTTTTACCGACGGCAGGAACAAAGTACTGGCAGATACGGAAACGTACGATGTGATTCTATCCGATTCCATCCACCCGCGTTTCAGCGGCAACGGCAGCCTCTATACCTATGATTATTACAAACTCCTGAAAAAACGGTTAAAACCCGGGGGATTGGTGTCCCAGTGGCTGCCTTTCTACAGTATTACCCCTGAAAACTTTAAGATGATTGTTAAAAGCTTTTACAAAGTCTTTCCCTATACATCGGTCTGGTACACCAACAACACCATGAACTCCTACGTCATTGTCATCGGCAAACTGGACCACGGGAAAATCGACTATGCGCAAATAGAAAAGAGATTAGCTATGCCAACAGTGGCGGCGGATTTGCAGGAGATCAATACGGAGACCCCCTTCAAAATCCTGGATTTTTTTCTTTTTGCCAACGGCAAAGTAGGGGCGTTTGTGGGGGATGTGCCGCTGCATACTGATGATAATATGGCAGTGGAATACCTTTCCGGCCGGGCGTTGAGCAAGAGCCGCACCAGTTACAATAATTATATTGCGCTGCTGAACTATCGAACCCCGGTAAAGGATTACCTGGTGAACCTGGGATCCGCTGTCGAGAACAAAGATAATATTGTAAAGGAATTGGAAAAGTACTGGGTCACCACCGGTTATAACCTGAAAGGACAGCAGTTGTTCTGGGAGGGAAAGCGGAAAGAAGCATTTGAGTTTTTTAACCGGATTCCCGGTTATAATCCCGATGATAAAGAGCCGGTAGAATATTTTGGAGCCTCTTACCAGGAAGCCTTTTTGACCAAAGCAAGAGTGGTTAACAATTAAGTAGTGCCTCCGGCGGCCAGGGGGTTCTTTTGTTAATACTCTGCAAAATGCGCTAAAAAAAACAACGTTTTTCCGTTTGATAACTTCCAAACGTCATGAACGACGCCTATAGGCTGGGGTCGCCGACCCCCTTTTAGGAAAAACCACCCCCTGGACCCCTGCAAAACTTTTTATTTATTAATGTAAACTTTTTTACAAATAATTTCGTACAATATATTTAAATGAAAAAAGGAGGTCATATGAAGTCAAAATTATTTACGGTTTTAATCGTGGTCACGATTTTTTGTCTGGTATTAAACAGTCCTGTGCTGGCTGAGAGTTCAAAGGAAGTAAAACCCGAGAAACCAGGGAAAAAACCTGTGACTCCGGCGGTGGATGAAGCGAAGCTGGCAAAGCTTTCGGTTACGAATCATTCCATTGTGATTGATAAAAAACCATTAAATTACAAGGCCACTGCCGGTTACATGTTAATGAAAGACGATTCCGGCAAGCTCCAGGCAACGATATTTTTTATTGCCTATAGCAAAGAGGGAAAAAACGATTTACAGAAACGGCCCATTACGTTTGCTTTTAATGGTGGACCGGGTGCTGCCGCTTGTTGGATTCACATGGGAGGGTTAGGACCGAAACGGGTAAGATTGTCGGAAGAAGGGTTTGTTTTACCACAGCCGTATGAGTATGTGGACAATGAATACACCTGGTTAACCTTTACCGACCTGGTATTTATCGATCCGGTGAGTACCGGTTACAGTCGGCCTGCCCCTGGTGTAGAGAAAAAAAAGTTTCACGGGTTAGAAGAGGATATCAAATCTGTGGGTGATTTTATCCGGCTTTATGTCACCAAAAACAACCGCTGGCTGTCTCCCAAGTTTATATGCGGAGAAAGTTATGGTACGACACGGGCAGCCGGGCTTTCCAGTTATTTGCAGGATACCTACGGCATGTATCTCCAGGGCTTGGTGCTGGTCTCCACCGTCCTGCACTATCAGAACAGCCGGTTTTTTCCTGGCAATGATATGCCCTGTGTGCTTTTCTTGCCCACTTATACAGCCACTGCCTGGTATCATAAAAAACTCCCGGCAAAATACCAGGAGGACCTGGAAAGCACCCTGAAAGAAGTGGAACAGTGGGCGTTAACCGACTACCTGGTGGCGTTGGCTAAAGGGGATAAACTGACAGAACAAGAGCGAAACACCGTCATTGATAAATTGGCTCAGTATACGGGACTTTCCCGGAAATATATCGATAATACCAATCTGCGTATCGAGATATTCCGGTTTATCCGCGAACTCCTGCGGGATGAAAAACAGGTGGTGGGGCGTTTGGACAGCCGGTTTAAACATGAATCCCTGGATGCTGCCGGTGAATTCTTTGAAGAAGACCCCAGTTTTGTTATTGCCGGTCCATTTGTAGCGGTCATTAATCATTATATTCGCAGTGAGCTGAAATATGTCAATGATATACCTTATTGGCCCCTGACCTTCCAGGTACATCCCTGGAATTGGGGGCGCGGTAACAGGTATGTCAATGCAGCAGAAAGACTTCGAAAGGCCATAGAGAATAATAAATATTTAAAAGTCATGATCGCTAATGGTTATTATGATCTTGCCACCCCTTATTTTGCTGCTCTCTATACGGTCAATCACATCGGTTTACCTGAATCGCTGGCAAAAAATATTGTCATGAAATATTATGAAGCGGGTCATATGATGTATATTCACAATCCCTCGATAAAAAAACTCAGGGATGACGCCAGGGAGTTTTATAGAAATACCATAAAGTAGTCAGTAATAATATAATTGTACATAAATCGTACACAATTGCAGAGTCAGTGCATAGAAATCCGAAATTCAAAGCACGAAATTCGAAACAAATCCAAATGACCGAAATTCAAATGACCAAAAGCCCGCGGCGCGGGCACCCTTTTAAAGGAGATCATATAATTTATATGAAGTAGGACCAGATTGTTTTTGTTTTGAATTTTGAACATTTGAATTTTGAATTTGTTTCGGATTTCGGATTTAGGATTTCGAATTTCTCTTTTTATGTGGTAACATTTTTGTATACTTTAACTGAAATCATTGATGGTTGGCGGTTTTTCAGGGGAGAGGGTCACATATTTATATATTTACACTCCTGGGAATCTATGTTAT
>WVZO01000360.1 GCA_011772425.1 Candidatus Aminicenantota bacterium | reverse complement strand
AAAGGGGATGGAGAGACAAATTTTACCAGGAACTATATCTCAGGAACCATTGTGACATTAACTGCGCCAGAAACCTTTAAAAATAAGGTCTTTAAGCAGTGGATAATCGATGGCGTGGATAATTTAGACCGTACGATTCAAATCACAATGGAAGACAATCATACGGTTAAAGCAGTATATAAAATCCCACCCCCTATCCGGATTTTAACTGTACAGTCAGAACCCGGTAACGGTGTTCCTATTATTGTATCTCCCCATGATATTAATGGAGATGGTGATGGAAATACAACTTTCAAACGAACCTACGATTCCGGTACTATTGTAACGCTAACCGCACCGGAAGTCTTTAACAATAATACCTTTCATAAATGGACAATCGATGGCATTGACAATTTTAACCGCACAATTCAATTGACAATGGATGATAATCATACGGTTACAGCAGTATATCAACTCCCCCTACCTACCTGGACTTTAACTGTGAAATCAAAACCCAATAAAGGTGTTCCTATTACTGTATCTCCCCATGATATTAATGGAGATGGTGATGGAAAAACCAACTTTACCAGAACGTTCAACCCGGATGAAGTTGTCACATTAACAGCGTCGAAGTCTTTCAAAAGCAAAATTTTTTACCGGTGGATAATCGATGGGGTTGGTCATTATAATCCCATCATCCAGGTGACAATGGATGATAATCATACAGTTACAGCGGAATATCGACCACCTGCGGTTATATCATTAAGCCGAACCCCGCTGTATTTTGGGGCTAACACCTCCGGGACAACAACCGGAGAACAAACGTTTTTCATCGGCAATAAAGGTGGCAGCACTCTCAATTGGACCCTCACCGCTGGTGCCTCCTGGCTCAACTGCAGTTCCACCAGCGGAACCAACAACAGTAAGGTAACCGTATCCGTGGATGCATCCGGACTTTCAAAGGGGACCTACAATGGGACCATCACGGTGAGTGCTCCCCATGCCTCCAATTCTCCCCAAATCGTAAACATCACCCTTGTGGTTTACGATGGCACCACCACTGGCGTGCCTTTCGGTTATTTTGATACCCCCAGGGTCGGAACCACCGTGTACGGCAGCATCCCGGTCACCGGCTGGGCCCTGGATGATATCGAAGTGGAACGTGTTAAAATATACCGAGAGGAAGGAAAAGGCCTCGTTTATATCGGCGATGCCGTCTTTGTAGAAGGTGCACGCCCGGACGTGGAACTGGCATACCCCACCTATCCCAAATCCTACCAGGCCGGATGGGGATACATGATGCTTACCAATTTCCTGCCCAACGGCGGAAACGGCACATTTGTTATTCATGCCATTGCCGAAGATAAAGAGGGAAATAAGGTGACGTTAGGGAAAAAGACCATTATTTGCGATAATGCTCATGCTGTAAAGCCTTTCGGTGCCATCGACACCCCTGCCCAGGGCGGGACCGCCTCCGGTGCCTCGTATGTAAACTTCGGTTGGGTATTGACACCCCAGCCCAATACCATCCCCACCGATGGTTCCACTATTAACGTATGGATTGACGGTGTCAATATAGGGAACCCGGTTTATAATAACTATCGAGCAGATATTGCCGTGCTATTTCCCGGATATGCCAACAGCAATGGAGCCGTTGGTTATTTTTATATCGACACCACCCAATATGAAAATGGGGTGCACACCATTCAGTGGACGGCACTGGACAGCGCCGGAAATGTGGATGGCATCGGCAGCCGGTATTTTATGATTCAAAATACAGGTAAAAGCAGGTCGCAGGAGAAGTTCAATGTTCAACGTTCAATGTTCAACGTTGACATTGCTCAAATCCCTGCGGATCATTCTCAACCGGTTCGCATCAAAAAAGGATATAAAAATATAGAATCACAAACGATTTCTCCTGATAATAAAAGTACGATATCCGTTCAAATCAAAGAATTGGAACGGGTACAAATTCATGTGGCTGGCCCGGGAAGGAGAGATGGGAAGGGGTTTCAATTGGTTGGAGAGCGATTGCGGCCCCTTCCCGTCGGTTCCACTTTCGACGCGGAACGAGGCATTTTTTACTGGCTTCCGGGACCGGGATTTATCGGAATGTATCGATTGGTCTTCATTGAAGAAAGACCAGACGGACAGATGACGAAAAAATTCGTAAATATAGAAATCATTCCAAAATTCATGAGGAAAAAAAAAGTATAAACTCTTATAAAGTTTAACAAAAAGTCCGGGAAATTATGCTATATAATTTAAGGTCTAATAAAAAAAGTGGAGATACGATAAAATGGAGGGATAAATAAGATGAGAAAGTTTTTTATTTTGTGTTTGGTTATTTTGGTGGGGATATTGTTAATTTCCGCATCCGTATCCATACCTGGCAAAAAGGTACAGGATATCCGATATCTCCAAAAGATCGAGAAAACCGGGGTAAAAACATCAGCGAATATCAAGATGTCTCCTGACTTTGGGAAGATACCCCTGTATTTTATTCCCAACAAAGGCCAGGTAAATGAAAAGGCAAAATTTTATGCCAAAACCTCGCGCTACACGTTGTGGATGACAAAAAAAGGATTGGTATTTGACAGCGTACACACCCCGCCCTTCGGGCACCCCTCTCGAGAGGGGATTAATAAAACTCCCCACTCACCTCACTCAACTAACTCTCCTGGCTCCCTGCAGCGGGATGTGTCGCGGGTCATTTTCTTGAATGCAAACCCAAAGCCTGAAATGATGCCGGTGGAAATGACACAGCATAAAGTCAACTATTTCATCGGAACGGACCCGTCCAAATGGCAAAAAGGTATTTCAACATCAAAAGCGGTATTATATAAAAATATTTATAAAAATATTGATTTAACGGTTTATGGAAATGAAAGGCAGATCGAATATGATTGGATTGTCAGACCCGGTGGAATTCCCGAAGATATTCGATTTGAGTATAAGAATGTGAAGTCTGCCCAAATCGATCGTGACGGGAACCTGGTGATTGAAACAAAATTCGGCCGGCTTATCCATAAAAAACCGGTAAGTTACCAGGTGATAAACAAAGAAAAGATTAAGGTGGAATCCGGGTTTAGACGAATTAATAAGCTCACCTATGGTTTCAGGATTCATGAGTATAATAAGGATTATGAATTAATCATTGATCCGGTAGTTTCATTGGTTTATTCCACCTACCTGGGGGGAAGTAATGATGAACTTTATACCCGGATGACTATTGATGATTTGGGGCAGGTTCATTTGACCGGTTACACGTACAGTTACGACTTTCCTGTCCGGAATGCTTACCAGGATACTAAGGCCAGTTCATTATTGGATGCCATTTTAACCAAATTCAATTCCACCGGTTCAGAGCTCATTTTTTCGACATATTTTGGAGGGAGCAGCAGTGAATACTTTTTTGCTATTACGGTTTCCGGCAATGGTGATGTTTATATTGCCGGTGATACGTTTAGTTCGGATTTACCTGCCATCAACAGCCGCATAGGAGGTAAAGACGTTTTTATTGCGAGATTCGCTTCCGATGGAAACTTCCTGGGAGGTCGTTACCTGGGAGGCTCAAGTGAGGATCGCAATTTGGACATAGTTTTGGATGATGGTTCGAATTATCTTTTTGTAACCGGTTTTACCAGGAGCTCGGATTTCCCCACCATCAATGCGTACCAGGATACGTTGTCCGGGAGTTCTTGCGTATATGTCACCAAACTAACGTATGATCTTTCAAATATTGTATATTCTACCTATCTGGGTGGGATGGCAGAAGATGTGGGAAATTGCATCGCCGTTGATAATTCGGGGTATTTTTATGTATATGGGCGTACCGGCAGCACCGACCTTCCCTTAAAAAATCCCTGGCAAAGTCATTATGGCGGCGGAGCCTATGATGTATTTGTTACCAAGTTTGAACCCGATGGGTCTGACCTGGTTTTTTCCACTTTTCTGGGTGGGAGCGGTGCTGAGTACAGCCACAGTCTGGCTGTAGACAGTTCCCATTCTGTTTTTATGGGAGGCTTTACCGAAAGTACTGATTTTCCTACAAAAAATCCATACCAGGAAACCAATGGCGGTTATAGGGATATTTTTATCACCCAGTTGAGCTCCGATGGTTCCGAATTACTTTATTCCACTTACCTGGGAGGTACGGGAGAAGAAGGTGGAGGAGATTTGACACCGGACAGTTTCGGGGATATCTATGTCAGCGGTTGCACCACCAGTTCCAATTTTCCCACAAAAAATCCTTACCAGTCGACACACCAGGGTAATTTCGATGCCTTTTTAAGTATTTTGTCACCAGGAGGTGAAGGGCTTGTCTACTCGACGTTTTTTGGAGGCTCTAACTGGGATTATTGCCTGAATATTGCCAGGGATGGCTCCGGGAATATTTATATTGCAGGTAATACCGCCAGTTCTGACTTCCCTGTATTGGATGCATATCAGCTATATAAAGGAGGTGCTGAGGATGCATTTGTTGCCAGGTTCTCTCCTGCTACCTGCACGTTAACCGTTCAATCCACACCGGATACCGGTGTGCCCATAACCGTAACACCTAATGATATAAATGGTAATGGGGATGGAAATACCGACTTCACAAGAACGTATAATCCCGGGGAAGTGGTAACCCTAACCGCACCGGAAACGTTTAACAATAAGGTTTTCTACAAATGGACTATCGATGGGGTGGACAACCTTAATCTTTGCATCCAGGTGACAATGGACAGCAACCATACGGTTACAGCGGTTTATCAAACCCCTTCTCCCACCTGTGCTCTAACTGTCCGGTCAACCCCGCACACCGGTGTGCCCATAACCACGGCACCCAATGACATCAACGGAAGAGGAAATGGATATACGAATTTTGCCCGAACCTACAATCCCGGAGAAGTGGTAATGCTGACCGCACCGGAAGTGTTTAACAATAATATCTTTTATAAATGGACAATCGATGGCATTAATAATTTCAACCGCACGATTCAATTGACCATGGATAATAATCATACGGTCACAGCAGTATATCAAGTCCCACCCCCTACCTGGATTTTAACTGTGCAGTCAATACCCGATAAAGGTGTTCCTGTTACGGTATTTCCCGATGATATGAATGGAAATGGGGATGGAAATACCGACTTCACAAGAACTTACCATCCCGGAGAAGTGGTTACCTTAACCGCACCGCAAACCTTTAACGATAAGATTTTTTATAAGTGGACCAGTGATGGGCAGGACAACTTTAACCCCGGCATCCAGGTGACAATGGACAGCAACTGTACGGTTACAGCGGTTTATCAAACTCCGGCGGAAATTGTTATAAGTCGAACTCATCTATATTTTGGGGCAAATACCTCTGGAACCACAACCGGAGATCAAACATTTATCATTAGCAAAAGTGGTGAGAGTATTCTCGATTGGGACATCATCGGTAATGCCTCCTGGCTGAACTGCAGCCCCACCAGCGGCACCGATGCCGGGGAGGTGACCGTATCGGTGGAGGTCTCCGGCCTTCTACCCGGTACTTTTACCCGAACGTTAATGGTAAGTGACCCCGACGCTTCCAATTCTCCCCAAACCATCGATGTTACCCTGACGGTTTATAATACAAACGAATGCAGCGCGCCTTTTGGTTTTTTTGAAACTCCACGCGACGGCGCGTATGTATACGGCAGTATCCCGGTCACCGGCTGGGCGTTGGATGATATCGAAGTGGAACGTGTTAAGATATACCGCGAAGATGGAAAAGACCTCGTTTATATCGGCGATGCTGTATTTGTAGAGGGTGCACGGCCGGATGTGGAACTGGCATACCCCACCTATCCCAAATCCTATCGGGCCGGATGGGGTTACATGATGCTCACCAACTTCCTGCCCGACGGAGGAAACGGAACATTCGTCATTTATGCCATTGCCGAAGATAAAGAGGGGAATAAAGTTACGCTGGGGAAAAAGACCATTATTTGCGATAATGCTCATGCCGTCAGACCCTTTGGTGCCATCGACACCCCTATCCAGGGAGGGACCGCCTCTGGTTCCTCGTATGTAAACTTCGGCTGGGTATTGACACCTCAGCCCAATTATATTCCCACCGATGGCTCCACTATTAACGTATGGATTGACGGTGTCAACATAGGGAACCCGGTTTATAATAACTATCGGGCAGACATTGCCGCCCTGTTTCCCGGTTATGCCAACAGCAATGGGGCGGTGGGATATTTTAATATCGATACCACCCAATATGAAAATGGGGTGCATACCATCCAGTGGACGGCTTTGGACAGTGCCGGAAATGTGGATGGCATCGGCAGCCGGTATTTTGCGATTCAAAATACAGGTGAAAGCAGGTCGCAGGAGAAGTTCAATGTTCAACGTTCAACGTTTAATGTTGACATTGCTCAAATCCCTGCGGATCATTATCAACCGGTTCGCATCAAAGAAGATGTTAAAGAGAATATAAAATATAAAACCATTTACCCAAACAAGAAAGGAATCACCACCCTTCACCTCAAAGAATTGCAGCGGGTAGAAATTCATTTGGCTGGCCCGGGAAGGAGAGATGGGAAGGGGTACCTGTTGGTTGGAGACCGGCTGCGTCCCCTTCCTATCGGCTCTACTTTCGACGCGGAACGAGGTGTTTTTTACTGGCTTCCGGGACCGGGATTTATCGGAACTTATCGATTGGTTTTTATCGAAGAAAGATCAAACGGAGAAATGAGGAAAAAATTCATAAATGTAGAAATCGTTCCCAAATTCATGAAAAAGGAAAAGTAAGGTAAGGAGGGAATGAAGTCACAGAACGAAAGCAAGGTTCTCGCACCTTGCTTTTGTTCCTCATGCCAACAATTTATTTTTTACTCTCTAATAGTTCTTTGTTCATTGGGCGTGACGGCGTGATTGTGAAACCTCAAATACGTTTGGAAGAAGGGTTTGTAATTTTGGTCATTGGAATTTGGAATTGACTGCCCCTGCCTTTTTTTTAGACAGGGGCTTTGTGATTTGGAATTTGTAATTTAAAAAAATATGTAAAATGTAACCAGGATTATACACCATCTGAAATTGCTCAAATCAGGCACAAAACTTTTGAAACAGGATACTACCTACTACCTACTCAATCTTCTTAAGAGTTCTTTCCCAGCGAGTTTTGGTGAAAATATACAGGATCGATTTGAATGTTTCTTTGATCTTATGCCACAGCCCGGGGGTTAAATATTCTTTAGTGGTTGATTTACTGGACCAATAAATCCGCCAGGGTTTTCCAATAATTAAATCTTTATGAACCGGTCCCCAGTACCTGGAATCGTAACTTTTGTCCCGGTTGTCTCCCATACAAAAGTAGTGATCCTCCGGGATGTTAAATTCCGGGAAATTATCTCTATAGGTATCTTCGATATTTGGGTCTTTATGAAATACGTAAGGCTCATCCAATGGTTTGTCATTGATATACACCTTTTTATTGACAATTTTTATGCGCTCACCGGGTAAACCGATCACCCGTTTGACATATTCTTTATCCAATTCTGCCGGTGATTTAAATGTAACGATCATTCCCCGTTTGATTTTGGTTTGGGGGAGCAGGACCCCGTCCAGGAAGCCCAATGAATTGGAATAGGCAACTTTATCTACCAGGATATGGTCACCGATAAGGATATTGTCTTGCATGGAGCCGGTAGGAATCACAAAGGACTGGACCAGGAAGGTAATAACAAAAAACACATATACCAGGGTTTCGGCAATCAGTTCAAAGAGATCTCTGAATAGACTGGTTTCGCGTTTTTTTTTCTCTTTTTTCATTTGTTTTTGTTGATTTATCGAATTTTCAGACATCTCATATTTTACTGTAAATTCCAGGTAAAATCAACCCCGGAGTTTAGCCGCGAAGGCATTTACAATGCGGTAAAAAGCACGAAGGTTTTTTTTCTTTTTATTTTTAGCCACGAAGGTACACGAAGGACACGAAGATGAAGAAAATTACAAATTCCAAATTACAAACCCTTCTTTGGGAACGGAATACAGACGATTGCAATGGGGTACAGTGGTATAAGCCATCTTTTTTCTTCAGTCGATGTCGAGTTTCCATGGGGTTCTTGCTTCTCGCTTCCCGGAAGCTAATGCAGCTTCATAAGCAATTTGCTGCAATTTAACGAGTATTTTTATTTTCTCTTCAAACGGCAGCTTTGCCCGTTCTTTGCGAAACTCTGCTTTTGCTTTAAAAATATCCTCCATCATTTTTTTATTTGGATACGTGGTTTTATTCGGCATTGTACATCTCCAGTATTCTCTCAAATTTTTCTTTTAAATTGAACCTGTCTAAAATATTATCCAGTAAATTCCGGTCGATTTCTGCTTCACTTACAGCTTTTATAACCCGGTTTCTGTCCTTTTGCCGGTTGGTCTGGAGCATTATTGCAATTAGATATTCCATCTTCATGACTCTTACCCGGGTGCTTTTATAATGTATTTGAACAGCTTCATTAACCGCTTCTTCAATCAATTCATCAAACACCGGTAAAAATTGAACAGGAATACCTTCAATGACGATATGCTCTTTTTCCGGGGAATAACCTCTTTTCTTTAAGTACTCATATACAGGGGAAAGGGGTAATAAACCTTCATTTTTCTCATCAGGAACAAAAAAAATGTCGATATCATAGGTCAATATCGGTTCTATATAGAATACAGCAGCGATTCCGCCGCCGATTGCATAATTCTTAATTAGACCATTTTCCAGTAGACCATTAATAACCTTCAACGTCTTTTCCATGTCATATACAATATAAGAAAATCAAGTAAAATTCAAGTATTTTCCCCTGACTTCATCAATTCTAATTTTGCCACAGAGATCACAGAGTTCACAGAGAGAAGATTTTTTTAACTCAGTGTCCTCCGTGTCCTCTGTGGCTAAAATAGCCTTTTTGGCTCCGGCTTGTCAGTAATTTCATTGCATGGTGATTTTTTCCACTTGAAAATTATTGTCATGTAAAGTAATATATATGCAGGAGGAAACAGAAATGACACAAATAACCATCCAGTTAGATGATAGTACGTTCAAAGCGTTGGAAACAGCAGCGGTCCAGTCGCACACATCTGTTTCAAAATGGATAGAGAAGCGCATCCTTCAAGAGTTGAAGCATGAATGGCCGGAAAATTATTTTTCATTATTCGGTTCATTGGATGAAGATGATCTGGTTGAACCACCTGAGATTCCTTTTGAATATGATTCTAAAAGAGAGAACTTATGAAATATCTACTTGATACCAATCCGGCTCTGATGCAGTGGTGGCAGGCTAATTTTTTGCCATTATATTTGCCATCATGCTGATTTTAATTTTGAAAAGGGGCAAAATCTATTGTATAATTAGAAAGAGGTGATTAAATGGAAGCCATAAGACAAATTGTTAGAATCCCTAGAAATCACGAAGTAAGAATAAAAGTTCCTGAGCATATTGCAGAAGATGAATTGATGGAAGTCATTCTTCTTGTGAAAAAGGGGAAGCAAAATTTTAAGGAAAAAATCAAGGAATTGAAAAAGGCGGTCAAAGACCCTATGTACCTGGAGGATATGAAAGCTGTAAGTCAGGACTTTGAATATGTTGACCAGGAGGGATGGGAATAAAAAATGACAGCATTTAAATGGAATATTTTTCTTGCTAACCTGGACCCCGTTGTAGGTTCCGAACAAGGGAGAACACGCCCCGTATTAGTGATAAGCGAAGAAGAAGTCAACCAGGTTCTTCCTGTTGTAAACGTGCTGCCGTTGACATCAATGAAACAAGGCAGGAAGATTTATCCCAATGAAGTCTTCTTACCTTCTAATGCATCGGGACTTCCTAAAGATTCCATAGTACTCTGTTATCAAATAAGAACATTGGATAAAAAGAGATTTATAAAGAAGATAGGGGAGATTTCGGAAGAAGAGTTGATGGAGGAGATAAAAGATACTATATGTTTTCAATTGGGAATAAGTTAAAGGGGTTGGGACTTTTTTGTATGCTCCCAATAACATTGAACTTTATTTGAATTTGTTTTAGAATGTACATGTAAAAGAGAGGTGCTTCCAGGTGCTGAAAGAACCTGATATCTCAACGTTTAGATTGGAAATTCTGCGCAAAGACCGGTTGCAAGAACTCTCCGAAAATTTCCCCAAAGCCGATGCTTTCAAGCGTTTGTACCTTGAAGCTGCAATATATTGGTACGGATGGTCACGAAACAATAAAGAACGCATCAAACCCCACCTGGACGAACTCAATCAAACCCTTCCCCAGTACTCCCACTTATGGCAAATGGTAGAGATTAGCTGATAAGATTTTTTGATTGTCTTTTTTTACTAAAAATCATAGTCTATCATAAACATCAGCGTCCATCTGTGGTGATTTTTTGCCTGGCGATTTTTTAGTAAGAAGACGTCCGTGAAGCTGGAGGAGAGGTCTATCCCGCCCCGGGTGTTTTTTATTTCAAGTGTAGTCTTGAAACAAATGTAGTCTGCAAACTCAACTTTTTCAAGTTCTTTATCATCCTCTTTTCTTTTTTGACCCTTTTCCTACGGCTCAATGACCATATTCCTGCGGGTCAGTGACCCTGTTCCTACGGCCTAGGAACCATCTTCCTACGGGCTAGTGACCCGCTCCTACGGCCTAGGAACCATCTTCCTACGGCCTAGGAACCCGTTCCTACGGCCCAGGAACCGTCTTCCTACGGCCTAGGGACCCATTCCTACGGCCCAGGAACCATCTTCCTACGAGTCTATGATCCGCTTCCTACGGTAGTTTCACCCCTTTACTCCTTTGATTGGATGATTTCTCGCCTTGATTTCTCGCCTGGCGACTTTCTCGCAAAGAAGGGTTTGTAATTTGTAATTTTTATCCTTTCTTCTCTTCCTTCTTTGTCAACTGCCAACTGCCAACTGCCAATTGCCAACTGGCTCCGTGCCTTCGTGGTTAAAAAATCCTTGTTGACTTTTCCCGGAAATGATTGTACAATCTACGCTAACACTAATGTAAATAGAATTAAAAGATGGTTTTTAATTCAGTTGACTTTCTTATATTTTTTTGTGTTGTCTTTGCCCTCTACTTCTTCGTACCAAACCGCTTCAAATGGCTCTTCCTCCTGGCTGCCAGTTATTTCTTCTACGCCTCTTTCAGACCAGAATATTTGATACTAATCATCGTTCCTACTATCATTGTTTATTTTATCAGCCTTAAAATTAGCCGGATCAAACCCACCCCTGAATCCCATTCCCGCAGAAAATGGCTGCTCATCGCCGGACTGGTTTCCGCTTTGGCTGCCCTGCTGGTGTTCAGGTATACTGACTTTGTCGGCAGCTCCCTGTTCTCCCTGGCCGGCCTCTTTGTCAGGGATTTGACCTACCACCCCGTTGATTTTATCTTTCCCATCGGCCTTTCTTTCTACTCCTTCAAAATGGTCAGCTACCTGGTGGATGTGTACAATGAAAATGCCCCGGCAGAAAAACACCTGGGTTACTTCGCCCTTTATGTTTCTTCTTTTCCCCAGATTTTGGCAGGCCCTATCGACCGCGCGGTGAAATTTATTCCTGAACTAAAGAAAAAGGTCAACTTTGATGTGGAACGAATTGTTTCCGGTTTTCGCCTGGCTGTATGGGGAGTGTTTAAAAAGCTGGTCATCGCCGATAGACTGGCGATGTTCGTGGATGAAGTGTTTGCCAGCCCGGAACACCAGGGAATAAACCTGATTTTTGCTGCTTATTTTTATGCCTTCCAGATTTACTGTGATTTCTCCGGCTATTCGGATATAGCTATTGGCATTTCCCGCATCCTGGGTTTTAAGTCGATGCTGAATTTTGATTTTCCTAATTTCAGCAAGAGTCTCACCGACTTCTGGAAGCGGTGGCATATATCGCTTTCCACCTGGCTGCGGGATTACCTGTTTTTACCCATTGCTTATGCGGTGATGCGGCCTATCAAAACCCCGAAGTTGTACCACATCAAAGCCGAAACCTGGGGATACGTGACCGGCATGTTTATTACCATGTTCCTGGGCGGACTGTGGCACGGACCGGGATGGAGCTTTGTCATATGGGGGATCCTGCACGGCATTTATTTGATCGTGGGTTATACTACCAAAAAAGCCAGGAAGAAATTTGTCAAAAAAATCAAATTAAATAAAATCCCCTGGCTGCGCCATTTTATCAGTGTGTTTATTACCTTTAACCTGGTATCCTTTGCCTGGATATTTTTCCGGGCTGGCTCCTTTGAAAAGGCCTTTACCTATATTAAATACATCCAATTGGAACCGTCCCGTCAAGGAGCCGTGTACTTGATGTATAACTTAATTATGGTGGTTATCTTTATTTTGTTGGAGATTTTATATAAAAACCGGGCAAAAATAAAATTTTTCCAGGAGATACCCGCGGTAGTCAAAATCGCCGGTTTCGCGTTATTTATCTGTCTTATCATTATTTTTAGCGTAGATACGAGCAATGAGTTCATCTATTTCCAGTTCTAATGTTAAAAAATACCTGACAGGATTTTTTTTATTTATCCTGTTTGCCTTGCTCTTGGATAGGGGACTATTCCTTTTGATATACAATGTAGAAGCCAATTTTTATACATCAAACCAATTTGAAGAACGATTCGCCCGGTTTGTCAAAGATAAACAATACAGTACGCTGATTTTGGGAACTTCCCGTACTTACGAAGCAATTCACCCGGTTTATATCGAAGAACACCTGGGACAAAAAGCCTTTAAAGAAACATACCAGGGAAAAGGCCCCAAATATAACTACTATTTCTATCTACTCTATAAAAAACACGCGGGTATCCCCAACGTGGTGCTCTATGGAGTGGATTACTTTATATATAATGTTGAGACAGACCCCAAATGGATGGCACGGTTCACTATTGAAAAACAGGATGAAACGGAAACCGTTGATCTTTTCTCAAGTCCGCTGCTGCTGCTGGAATATAAGAAAAAAATCGATAATTTTCACAACAATGTGTTGATCCGCTTGAAGGAAAAAAAATCCCCCGAAAAAGAGGCCGAATTATTCAAAGATTTCATCAAAATCCAGGAATACACGGGTATAGAAGTTTCAAATAAAAAGTTGATCACCAGGCGTCCTCATTCTTTTATTCGGCAGATCTTCATCCGTTACCCGGGAAAAGAAGGCCATTATTTCAGGAAACTGCTGGATGAATTGGTAAAAGATAATGTAACCGTGATATTAGTGGGGCTGCCGGATTATTATGGTTCTTTCAAAACCAATTTCCAGCGAGAGCAATTTGTCTTTCATTTAAAAACATTAAAACGAGATTATAAGAATCTGCATGTGTATAATTATAACCGTCCCAAGAAATTTGAGTTAAGCAACCAGGCATATTTTAATGATGGTGGTTGGGGTCAGACCAATTCCCATCTATCAAAAACCGGTGCCAGGGAGTTTAACCGGCTTTTGTGCGAAGAAATCAGGAAACATTATCAATAGATTTAAGGGAAAATTACAAATTACAAATCACAAATTACAAACAAATTCCAAATTACAATGACCAAAATTACAAAAATTAATAAGAAGCAAATTACAGCGACCTTAATGTGGCACGATGTGGTGAAGCGTGGTACGATGACTGACCATGTATAAAAAATTTTTGCGGGGTCCAGGGGCGGTTTTTATAAAAAGAGCCCCTGGCCGCCGGAGGCATTCTTAAGGAAAATATGGTATAATTGGCATATTAAAAATCTGGAATACAGGAAGAAACATGGCGAAAGCGACGGTTGCAATTTTGAGAACAACGCCTGAAACGGTTGTGGAAGACTATCAAAAGTTGTGTGAGCTGGCCGGAGTCGACAAAGCCCTGGACCCTAAAGCTACCACCATTTTAAAAGATAACATCACCTGGCACTTTGTGTTTCCCGGTGTCAATACCACCCCCTGGCAGTTGGAAGGAACAATCTTAGGATTAAAAAATGCCGGTTTCCAGGACCTGGCAGCTGTGCATAATCATACCGTGGTCACCATTCCCGAACGAGGTGAGGAAGACCTCAAATTCAAACCCATCTATGAAAAATTCAACATCCCGGTGCTGTTCAATTTTAAAGATGAACATATGAAGTGGGTGGAGTATGAACCGAAATTTAAAACATTGGCCCTGCACAAAATATTCCCCAAAGGCATACGCATCCCTGATTACTTTGTAGGCAAAAACATTGTGCACATGCCCACGGTCAAAACCCATTCTTACACTACCTATACCGGTGCCTTAAAGAATGCCTTTGGCGGGCTGCTGAACTATCGGCGTCACTACACCCATACCTGGATTCATGAGACCCTGGTGGATTTATTAGCTATTGGCAAGGAGATACACACCGGTATGTTTGCCACCATGGACGGCACCACGGCCGGTTCCGGTCCGGGTCCCCGTACGGTAGTGCCCCATGATAAGCATGTTATCCTGGCCTCGCAGGACCAGGTAGCCATCGATACGGTGGCGGCCGGGTTGATGGGATTTGACTGGCGCAAACTTCCTTGTATTGCCCTTTCTCATGAACATGGCCTGGGCATTGGTGACCCTGCTGAGATTGAAATTGTCGGGGATACCGATGCAGCCAATGAAAATTGGAATTTTAAAGTAGGTGTCAACCTGGCTACAGGTGTAGGCCGGGCTTTCTGGCATGATACCCCATTGAAATACATACAAAAGCTTTTCTTCCATACACCCCTGGTAAACATATTCATCTTTGCCTCTGAATTGTACCATGATAAAATCTGGTACAAACGAAAAGGAAGAAAAGTCGTAGACAAATGGGAAAATGAATCTCAATGGGGAAAGTTATTTACGACGTATGAGAAATGAGATTTAAAAAGACACTAACACTTTTACTTGGGATAGTTTTGCTGGTTACCCTGGTTTATATTATCTCAGGGTTAAAAGGTAAAACCGGTGTGGATTACAAAGTTGAATCACGACCCGATGGTGAAGGAATTCGCTTCTTGACCTATAATAAAGAAAATAAAAAAGCCCTTGAAATCAAATGTGCGGAATATCAACAAAAAACACAAGACAGGACATTAATGAGAGACATTGAGGCCCTTATATTTAAAAAAGGGAAGATGAATAGTGACGTAAGAGTACATGGAGATCAGGGGTATGTTGAAAACAATAAACACGATTTTTTTATTGAAAAAAATGCCAGGCTTATTTCTGAAGATTATGTTATTTTCAGTAAATACTTTGCCTTAAAAGACAGGGCAGAGATGAGGTCTTCTCCCAAAGTGACTTATCAGACAAAGGCTTTGAAAGGCACTGCGGAGGCCGGTTTGGAATTGTATTTAAATATCAATACCCTGAAATTATACGATACCAGCGGAACCTATAAACGAAATGATCAAACCTTCAATTACAAAACAAAAGTCCTGTGGGTGATGGAACCCCAGCAAATGGTGGTAATGGAGAAGGATTCGGAAATTCGCGATCAACAGTCGATCCTGAGAAGTGATTGGATTGCCATTAAACTTACCGAAGACTTGAAGCAAATTGTACAGGCGACATCCCAGAAAAACAGTTACCTGTATGCCGAAGACAGGGAAAAGAATGAGATAAAAGAGATTAAATCGGAAGTAATAGACAGCTTTTATGATGAGGATGGTAATGTAACCAAAGCCGTGGTGATAAAGGATGCGCAGATTTTGCTGAAAAGCGAGACCAGTCAGACGTTGTTGATATCTGATTACGTGGAAATGAATTTCGACGGCCCCTCCGGGAAGCTTAAGAATATGAAAATACCCCAGCGAAGCAGGGTTGAAAATACCGGTGAAAATCAATTCCAGGTAATTGCCGATAGCAGCAGTGTCAAATACAATGAAGACGGTGAAATTCGCTATTGTGAAGGCAGCGGCAGGGTTAAATTTGTGGTGGAAAAATACCGGGGCGGCACCGCAAAAATCCATTACAACCTTAAAAAGAATTCAATGACCCTGGAAGGTGAGAATTCGGAAATAATAAGTAACCACAATACCTTTCGCTCCTCTGTATTCAGTGTCGATACCCAAAATAAAATATTAACCACAAATAAAGGTATCAAGTCCATAATCCGCCTGGATGAAGAAAAGGAAAATGTATTGCTCTCAAAGGAAGCGGTTTATATCAATTCACAAAAATTCACCATATATGAGAAGGAAAATAAATTAAGCTATGGAGGGCTTGTCAATTTAAATCAAGGGGATATTGTATTGGATGCGATAAAACTGGAGATTGATGAAGAGAACGGCATGATTGCCAGGGGAAATGTATCTTTAACCTTTAAAAGTGGAAAAAAGGAAATAGGCATAAAGGGAGGAGAAGTGATTTTCAATTCCAAAGAGAATCGCATCGAAATCAATAAAAATGCCATCATAAAGAGTGATGAGAACCTGTTACGGGCTGACAACATCGTGGTATGGTTCAATGAGAAAAATGAGCCGGAACGCATCACGGGTGAGAAGGATATCAATTTTACCAAAGACGACTTATCCGGGTATTCGGACAAAGTCAACTGGTTGTTTAAAGAGGAAGTAATGGTATTGATGGGTTCTCCTTATATAGTCAAGCGAAGCATTGCCGGGGATGGAGGGAGGACAGAAGGGAAAGAGTTAAAGATTGATTTAAAGACCAATAAGATTACGATACTATCCAGCGGATCGCGGCGCACCGAAACGATTATCAAATAGGTTAAGCTGCTTTTCACCACGAAGGCACGAAGAACACGAAGGTTAAGGTCCCAATTTGTCAGGTTTTAGCAAAAATCTTTAAAATGAACCGAAGGGGTGAAAACACAGATATATTAAGGGGATTCGGGAAATCCCTTTGCAGGAACACAGGAATCCCGGTCCATTGAAAAAAAAGTTTATTTTTTTTCCCCTTTGCCAACGCGTTATACAGCAAAAACCGACAAATTGGGGACTTTTTTTTTATTCCAGGCACTCATATAATCAGTCTCGGTATGAGAAAAAAAAACCATTACCATGAGAAGCGAGGCCTATAATGGGCGAAAAAGATAGTTCGTTGAGCCAGGATACCAGTGAGCTGTTAATGGATTACCTGCAGAAAAATCTCGAAGCCGGAGACACGTTAGAAGGAATCGCCAACTGGTGGCTGGAGCGGGAGCGAATCGACCAGGTTGTCGACGAGGTGACTGCTGTCCTGGAGAACCTGGTACAAAAAGGAACTCTCCAGGTGGTTAGAACTCCAGGCGGCGTTTCGGTTTATAAGATTAAACAAACGCTGGATAATTAACGGGTTAGACTCCAGGCAGAAGCCTGATATAACCAGGGTTTCCAGCGAATAAAAGGGAAGTGAAAAACCCCCAATGGCGGAAGCCTACCCGGTGGCAAATTAACAACCCCGGAGACGCCAAATTCCAAACCCGGTAAGTAAAAATGATAGATACTGCCAGTTATCAAAACAACAACCAACATCTTCACGATGAACTGTTAAAACTGGATAATCTTCTATACCGGCAGGTGTTAAGGTTAAAAAATTTACATGACAATAACCGCCACAATAACAACATTGACAACACCGCAGCCGAAGAGGGAAAAGGACTCTATATCCTGAACGAAGACGTCCGCAAAATCATGGGAACCAACCGGGAAATACCCTCCACAGCAAAGACGGAGGTAAAAACATTAACCAAAAGTATTGAGAAAATCTATGAAACCATCTCAAAAAAAGTAGAAAACAGTTTAAAAAAAGGAATTCACCTCTCCCTGTACCGATTGTCTTTCTTATTTCATTTAACACCTTTTGAGCGCGATGTCCTGCTAATATGCCTGGCCCCGGAACTGGATGGGAAATATGAGAAAATCTATGCCTATCTGCAAGACGATGTTACCAGGAAACAACCGGGTGTGGGCCTGGTGCTGGACCTGCTATGCCGTTCCTGGGAAGAAAGAGTACAGGCACGGGTTTTCTTCAGCAGCCAATCCCGGCTGTTCAAATACCATCTCGTGGAGTTTTATGATGATGATTCCCTTAAAAAAACACTGCTCTCCAGGAACCTGAAACTTGACAACGGCATTGTTAATTTTCTGCTGGGAATCAATATGCTGGATCCCAGGCTTGCCGACTTTTCCAGGGTCTTGAAACCGGCGAAGGATTTTTCCGCAGTAGTCATGCCGGACCAAATAAAGGAACGGTTGAGTCAATTGTGCGATTACCATAATCAAAAGGAGAACCGACGGAAACTCCTTCTCTATTTCCATGGACCCGGGGGTGCCGGTAAACGTTTAACCGCCGAAGCCATGTGTCAGCGCCTGGAACTGAATTTACTGGTGGTGGATATCCCGGGGCTGCTTCATGCGGAAGTGGATTTTGAAACCGCAGTTACCTTGCTTTTCCGTGAAATCCTGTTGTATCCCGCGGCCGTTTATCTCCATCGCTTCGACTGGCTGATTACCCGGACCCAACATCAACATTATGAGCGGTACCACCATTATCAACGAATCATCATCCAGGTGATGGAAGCACTCTCTTTTGTTACGTTTTTATCCGGTGAAGAGTCCTGGAGCCTCCCCGATGAATTGCAAAATCATACCTTTGTGCAGGTGAATTTTTCCATTCCCTCGCACCCGCAGCGAAAACAATTGTGGGAAAATTCATTGAAATTGACCCATGGATACTCCATCTCGCCGGAAGTGGACCCGGATCTCCTGGCCAATAAATTTAAATTCACCGGTGGGCAAATTCGCAGCGCCATTGATAGTGCCTGGAATAACGCTGTCATGCGTTCCCATTCCCATACCAATCCCGGTCCCAAAACCAATACCAATATGAATACGAATTCCCACCCCCCCACCCCCGGTGAAAAACCCACCATTTCCATGGACGATTTATACAGCGGCTGCCGTTCCCAATCCAACCATAAGCTCTCGCAAATGGCCCAAAAAATTACACCCCAATACACCTGGCCCGATATCGTCCTGCCCCTTGATAAACTCCAACAGCTAAAAGAAATTTATAACTATGTAAAATTCCGCCACCTGGTCTATTATGATTGGGGGTTTGACCGGAAGTTTTCTCTGGGTAAAGGCTTGAATGCCCTCTTTTCCGGTTCAACCGGTACCGGCAAAACCATGGCTGCCGAGATTATTGCCAACCATTTGCAAATGGATTTGTATAAAATCGATCTCTCCTCGGTGGTCAGTAAATACATCGGTGAAACAGAGAAGAATTTGAACAAAATTTTCAAAGAAGCCGAAACTGCCAATGCCATTCTTCTTTTTGATGAAGCGGATGCGCTCTTCGGGAAGCGGTCAGAAGTCAAAGACGCCCACGACCGCTACGCCAACATTGAAATTAACTACCTGCTGCAAAAAATCGAGGAACATGAAGGAATCGTTATTTTAACCACTAACTTTCGCAAAAATATCGATGAAGCCTTCACCCGTCGCTTCCATTTTATCGTGGATTTCCCCTTCCCGGACCAGGAGTACCGGCTGAAAATATGGCAGAATATCTTTCCACCGGGTGTACCCAGAAACGACGACATCGATTTTGACTTCATGGCCAGGAAGTTTAAAATTGCCGGCGGCAGCATCAAAAATATTGCTTTAAGTACAGCCTTCCTGGCAGCCTCGGATGGCAAAGAAGTCCGCATGGAACATATCATTTTGGCAACCAAACGGGAGTACCAGAAAATGGGAAACCTCTGCGATAAATCCGAGTTCGGGAAATACTATGAACTGGTTATGTGAAAATCCGAAGCACGAAGCACGAAATACGAAACAAATTCAAATGACCAAAATTCAAAATTCAA
>WVZO01000273.1 GCA_011772425.1 Candidatus Aminicenantota bacterium | reverse complement strand
AAAGTTTTGTGGGGGTCCAGGGGGCGGTTTTTCAAAAGAGCCCCCTGGCCGCCGGAGGCAAAGAAAGGAGTGTATTTTATGATAAAAAAACTCGATCATATAGCGATTGCTGTTAGTAATATGGATGAAGAGATCAAGCGGTACAGGGATGTATTGGGGTTGGAGTACTGCGGTACGGAAGAAGTGCTGGGTCAGAAAGTAATGGTGGCGATCTTTCGAATCGGGGATGTTAATATTGAGTTGACAGCCCCCACGGAAGCGGATTCGCCGGTAGGTAAATTCCTTGAAAAAAGAGGCAGTGGTATTCACCACATTGCTTATGAAGTGGATGACCTGGAAGCCCAGCTCAAGGATTTCCAGGAAAAGGGTCTTAATTTGATCCATAAAGAGCCCCAGGAAGGCGCGGAAAATGCCAAAATCGCTTTTGTGCACCCCAAAAGTTTTTCCGGAGTCCTGGTGGAATTGAAAGAGAAGTGTCAAAAATAAAAATTGCCCTGTTGTGGCACATGCACCAGCCTTTTTATAGGGACCCTTACAGTAAAAAAATCGCACTGCCCTGGGTACGGTTTCACGGTTTGAAAGACTNNCCAAAAATTAAAGCTGCTTATAACCTGGTTCCATCGCTGATAACCCAGTTAGAGAGTTATCTGCTGGGAGAGACGGATATTTTCCAGGATATTTTTTTGAAGGATGCCCAAACCTTGAAAGCGGACGAGATTAATTTTCTAATCCGGCATTTTTTCTCGGTCAACTATGACAATCACATCAAACTTTGGCCCAGGTACCGGTATCTTTACGACAAAAAAATGCAGCGCCAACGTAATGGGGATACGCACTGGAAAAAGGTCTTCTCTGTCGATGAACTCAGGGACCTCCAGGTATGGTTCCAGCTCACTCATTTTGACGAAGAATATAAACAAAAAGATGGCCGGGTGAAACAGCTGATTCAAAAAGGGCATCATTTTACAGAAGCAGATAAAAAAATAGTAGAAGAAGTTGAATTGGAATTACTGGGTAAAATTATACCTGCGTACCGAAAATATTTGGATTCAGGTCAAATTGAGATTTCCACCACGCCTTTTTATCATCCTATACTACCGCTTTTGATCGATCCCCAGGAAGGAAAAATTGCCAATTCCGATTTGCCGGAATATGACTTGCATTTTAATTGGAAAGAAGATGTGGTGTTCCAATTGGAGTCTGGGCTGACCTATATGGAAAGAATCTTTGGGAAACGTCCGGTGGGTATCTGGCCGTCGGAAGGCAGTTTGTCTGAAGATGTATTGTCTATACTAGATGACCTGGGTCTCTGCTGGACTGCCACTGATGAAACCATCCTGGGGCGCTCCCTGGATATTCCCATTGAAAGGGATAAGGATTTCCAGGTAAAAAATCCTGAAATTATGTATAAGCCTTATGTATTGAAGGGCAGCAATATAAAAATTTTTTTCAGGGACCGGCATTTTTCAGACCTGGTTGGCTTTCACTACCAGAAAATGTCTTATGACAGGGCAGCGCAGGACCTGGTGGCTCGAATTAAACAGATCCCTCTTCTGCCCAATCGTGATATCGTGGTTCCGATTATCCTGGACGGTGAAAATGCCTGGGAGTATTATCCCGGCAGCGGTCGTGATTTTTTGAAAGAATTCTTTCGCTTAATCATGGAGGACGAAATCCTTGAAACCGTTACCTTTTCAGAGGCAGCGGATGCGAAGCTGGAAATAGGAGAGCTCAGGCAATTCCGTTCCGGCTCCTGGATCAATGGTAATTTTGACATCTGGATTGGTGATGAGGAAGACCGGAAAGGGTGGAAGCTGCTGGAAATGACCAGAAATGCCCTGGAAGAAAGCGAAGCTGATTTATCTGATGAACAAAAGCGGGAGATTCGTGAATATATTGCAATTGCCCAGGGGAGCGATTGGTTCTGGTGGTTTGGGGAAGAGAATTACACGCCGGACCTGGATATTTTTGACAACCTGTTCAGGAAAAACCTCCAGAAGGTCTATGACATCCTGGGTAAGAAGACACCTGGGGAATTTTCAGCACCTGTTTCTTCCCGTGCTTCCCGCAGGAAGGGTATTACGATTATTTCGCCTGTGCGGCCCATCCATCCCCGGTTCGATGGACGTATCAGCAGTTATTTCGAGTGGCTCCATGCCGGCAGTATCGATGTGGCGGCTATTGGCGGGGTCATGAATATTGCCAATCCTTTGGTAAACAGGATTTATTACGGTTTTGACAAACAAAACTTCTATTTACGGGTGGACACCAAAATCGATGCCGCCCAATATTTTGAAAATAGATACAGCCTGGATATTGTCATCAAGGATGAAAAAACGCTGAGGCGGTTTTCTATTGATCCCACGGGTGCCGGCGCTAACTTGAAACATGTAACGATAATGGTTGATAGTATTATTGAAATGGGAATCCCGTTGAGATTGTTGAATCTGGGGGAAGGCAGTATTTTTTATTTGCAATTGGAATGGAAGTACAATGGTGAGTATTTCCAGGCTATTCCTTTTAATGATTATTTTAAGTTGGTTGTCCCATTGGGAAGGGATTATGCTTGTTTTTGGGTTGTGTAACCCCTCGGCGAGGCGCATAGCGTCACGGGCCGCAGAAGGCCCTTCGGGCCATCTCGAAGGCTTCTTTACCAGACTCAACCAACCAGGTAACCACTTTTGAAATTGACATGAACTGAAAAGAGAGATGCTGTCTCAAACGTTTGGGGAAGCCTTGAACTTACTTTTTTTATGAAAAGCTTTTGCGGGGGTCCAGGGGGACACTTACAGTGCGGTATTAAGGAATACCCATGGAGACGATACATCGTTTGAAGCGCCGTACGCCGTCCTTGCACTGCAAATGATCCCCCACGCAGTGGGGTTTTCTCGAAAAGCGCCCCCTGGCCGCCGAAGGCCATTTGAAAAATCTTTAAATCTATGATAAAACCATTTCTTATCTTTTGGGAATTAATAATGAAGAAAAAACATTTGCTTCTGTTTTTGCGACTGGCTGTCAGCTTCGGATTGATCGGTTACTTTCTTCTTGCTCTGGCCCAGAAACATGGGGGCCTGGGTCCTGCCCTTCAGCAATTTGGCAAGGCTTTTTCAGGCGCATCTGCCCAGTGGCTGATCCCAGCCGCATTCCTTCACCTCCTAGGCTTCAGCCTGATAAGCTTCCGGTGGAAGATTCTCCTTCATGCCCAGGGCACCAGGACTGCGTACAAGCAGCTCTTTGCTTACTATTTCATGGCAGCGTTTTTCAATACATTTCTCCCCTCTACTATTGGCGGCGATGCAGTCCGGGCCATTGAAAGCAAAAAACTAACCGGCAGCACAACTACATCAGTCATGGTGGTAATCATCGAACGGCTGACCGGGTTGATGGCCCTGGTATTGATCTGTGCCGCAGCTTTGATAATAAAAATCTTTAAGAGCACGGATCAACCGGAAGCCGTATGGATTTTCCTGGCATTGGCCCTGGGAGGTTTTTTGATTGCCGGCGGGCTGTTTCATCCCAAAGTAGCCCCATCCATCCTCCGTATCTTTAAAAAAATAATGCCTTCCAAATTATATTCCCTGGTAGAACAAGCCCATGCAGCCATTGCCGTCTATTACAACCGGCCGGCAGCACTGTTCTCTGCATTGGGTGTCAGCATTGTCTTTCAACTGAACATCGTGGTCTATTACTTTTTCATTGCCAAAGGACTGAACCAGGATCCGGAACCCCTGGATTTTATGCTAAAAGTTCCTATCATGATTTTCCTCTTGATGACCGTGCCCGCGATCAATGGCCTGGGAATTCGAACCGCAAGTTTNNGAACCGCAAGTTTTAAAGGCTTGATGAAATTCCCGGCAGCCTATGCCCTGGCTTTGGAATTCATTGACCTGGGTCTCAGAATCGGTTACGGTCTGCTCGGAGGGCTATTCTTTCTGTTCTACAAAAGAAGCAATTTGGGGAGCCACGAAGTGGGTAACCCACGAAGAAACACAAAGAAAGAATGACTTTACCTCGTAATTGTTATGTCGTATAATATAGAATGTTTAATAGCAATATGAAAATAAAACGAGCTTTACCGATCATTGTCGGGTGCATACTCTTGCTTGCCGGACCTTTGGTGCTGCACCCGGCACAGGGAGATAAGAAAAAATTAGACGCTATCAATAAACAAATCCAGGATATCAGCAATAAACTGGAAAACTTAAAAAAAGAAGAAGGCTCGATACTGAACGATATCTATAAAATCGAACTCCAATACGAAAAAGCCGTTATCGAAAACAATAAAATAAAAATTCAACTAAGAAACACCCAGGAAAAAATCCGCAAAAAAAATTCTGAAAAAAAGAAACTTGAACAGGAAATTCAAGAATCAAAAAAAAATCTAAAGAAAATAATCCGAATCCTGTACAAAATCGGTGGAAATTCCTACTTGAAACTATTCATAAGAATTAACACCCTGGACGAACTTTTCAAAAATTACCGGCTGTTTATTGCCTTGATCAATTACAAATCCGATGAAATCAACAAAATCAAAAAAAACATCCGTTTACTAAACCTGGTAAAAAAAGAACTGGAAACACAATACGCCAATATTCGCAGCCTGCAGCAATTAAAAGAACAAAAATTACGGAATATCAGCGGTCTGAAACAAAGTAAACTGCGCTTAATGAGACAAATAAACAATGACAGAGAGAACTATAGACAGATGCTGGATGAACTGGAAGTAGAAGCAGGCCGCTTGAATGAACTGATTTACGGCAAAAAAATGAAACGACGGCTGGGAACAATCGATTTAAACAGGATAAGAGGTAAATTAAGATGGCCCATCACAGGAAAAGTTATTTCTTCTTTTGGGAAAAAAAGAAGTACGAAATTTAACACCTATATTATGAACAACGGTATTAAGGTCAAACCAGAAAAATCCGATAATGTAATGGCTGTTTATGCCGGGGAAGTTGTTTTTGCCGATTATTACAAAGGCTATGGAAACCTTGTTATCATCCAACATTCCAGGAATCTCCACACCCTCTACGGGCACTGCGAAAAAATCTTAAAAAAAAGAGGAGATAACGTCAGCGAAGGGGAACTGATCTCAATTGCCGGTGATACCGGGTCTACCTATGGCAAGGCCCTCTATTTTGAAATTCGCACCCAATTACAACCCCAGGACCCAATAAAATGGCTGCGCAAAAGACGATAGTTGTGGGCGCTGCCCACTTTGTGTTATAATATGACATATTGTCATGAAACATAAAACAAGACAAAAAATGAAAAAGCTAAAATATTTTATATTCCCGGTTGTTTTACTGGTGGTATTCTTTTTTGTTTTTGGCGGCACAAAAATTTTCCGTTCCTTTTCCCAAACCAAAAAAGAATATGACTATTTATCCCTGTTTTCGGAAGTGGTTTCGCTGATAAAAACCGACTATGTAGAAAAAATTCAACCGGCAGAGAAATTTCCCGGGGCTTTCTCCGGTATGTTACGTGCCCTGGATGAAACGTCCGCTTACCTGGACAGCAAACAAACCAAAATTTACAATCTGTACTTGCAAAACAAAGTCTACAGCTGCGGCATTTACGGCACCAGGTATTCCAATTACTTTTACATTACTGACGTTGTAAAAAATTCAACCACTAAAGCCTGCGAAATCAAACCCGGCTGCATTATAAAAGCAGTCAATGGCAAAAGTATATATGGCCAATCCTTCTGGCAGATGTATCTTTCCCTGTTAGCGGATAAACAGGAAACCATCGAACTGGTGTTATTAAAAGAAGACTCCTCAAAACCCTGCAAAGTTAAAGTGCAAACCGAGCCCCCTAAGGATACTCCGATTTTCAAAAAAATCCAGGAGGATATTTACCTGGTGGAACTCTCTCGAATCGATGAGGAACGGGTAACCACATTGAAACATCAACTGGGACAGAAACGAGGCGACAGGTCCGGCAGCAACCCCTTAAAACTTATTATTGATTTGCGAAAATACAACGGTGGGGACCTGGATTCTTTCATCCAACTGACAAAACTATTTTTTAATAAAACCATACCGCTGAAACTAACCCTTAAAACAAAATCCGAGGAGGAAACATTTTCATTGGGTTCAAACCATGCCCTCACCTATCGTGCAGTAGTTATCATCAATAAATCAACCCGGATGTATGGAGAATTGCTAGCAAACCTGTTTAAGATATCCCAGCCCCCCAATACTTATGTTGTTACCCTGGTGGGCATTGAAACCAGTGGATTTATCTCAAAGTTGAAACAGGTTCCTCTAAAAGACGGCAGTTCGATTTTGCTGCCTGAAGGATTATTTTTGTTAAACGGGAAAAACCCGGGTAAAAGCGGTGTCAAACCTGATGTTAAAATCAAAGATGAAGATTTCGCCGCAATCATTGACCGCAGTATTTCTATTCTGGAAAAAACCAATAAAACATGATTCTTAACAGATGACCAGAACCGGAAAAAAACGCAAGAAAAAAAACTCAACTCTGGTGCTATTCGCTGTGTTTACAGCTGTTGCCATTGTTACCATTATTCTGCTGGAGTATATTGATTTCAAAAAAGGAGAAAAATCCTTTATTTTTTCAAAAGTCATCCCCCTGGGAAAAACTGAAGAGAGAATTGATCAATTTAATACAAAATTGATCAGGGTCCTGATCCAAAATAAAATCCCCTACGATTACTTCCCGGACAGGGAAAACAAGTACCATTTCAAGTTGGCTATCGATCAAGCCAGGTTTAACGCCTTAATCACAAAAATAAAGACTATTACCGTTCAAACAAATGGTGTACTGGAGCTTACGGAAATCCAGGGCCTGGCGGATAAATCTATTATGCTTTACAAGGTCAAACTTGACCAGAAGGTATCTCATCTCCTGTTAATTACAAAATTAAAACCCGGTGTAAGCGCAAAAAAGCAGCCAAAAAAGTCAAAAAAGAAAAGGGAAAAACCCGAGGAAAAACCCAGGCCCCTGCGTACACCGCGTATTGCCTTTATCATCGATGACATGGGGGCCTATGATATCGGTGCATTGGAACTAAAACGTTTAAAAATTCCCGTCACTGCATCTGTATTACCGGATTCTCACCGGGCTCACCAGGTGGTGCACTGGCTCAAGGAATATAATATAAAAGCAATGATACATCTCCCCATGCAGCCCACCAATTCAAACGGCCGCTGGTATGATCCCGGGAAAGTTATTACCGTTAACTCGACCAACGAGGAAATCCGGGCACTCATCCAACGGGCCAAACAAATCGTCCCCATTGCCGAAGGGTTGAACAACCATGAAGGCTCACGGGTAACTTCCAACAGCCAGGTGATGAAACGCGTCCTGGAAATAGTAAAACAAGAGGGCCTCTTTTTTGTCGACTCCCGGACCATTGGTGGAACGGTTGCCTATGATCTTGCCAAAAAAATGAAGGTCAAAACCACACATAAAGATGTTTTCCTGGATCATATCCCTGACTATTCCCATTCCATGGCCCAGATACGAAAATTGGTAGATATTGCCCGGCAAAAGGGTAAGGCTGTTGCTATTGGTCATCCGCTCGGAAGCACACTTCGGGCCATCAGGGATTCTAGACAATACATTAAAGCCAAAGGAGTTGAAATTGTATATGTAAAAGAGTTACTGGAGTAGCCACCATATAGAGGCATCATATTTTTGAAGGCCGCCGTAACAAATTAAGGGGGCAGGCAAATTTTCTTTTTTAAGGTTAATTCCCAGTTTGGAGAAGTTCCAGTGGGTCAAAATTGTAAAATGACTGCGATAAACTGTAAAGTTCTTTGCTCATAATAATCAACTTCTTTGGGTCTTCAAAGAAAAGTTCTGTTGCACAGGCAAAAAATTCTCCAATGTTCTTAACAGCATCGGGCCTGAGCTGCAATTCCCCTCTCCTGAGCTTCTCGAACTCATTGTTAAGAGCATTTTTCCACTGGAGTTTATACTCGTAAGCATTTTCTTTATGTTCGCTTAAAAATCTTTGAAATGAAGGGGTTCCATCAATACTACGATCTTCTGCATCGAAATAATGGGCGATTTCGTGAAAAATATTGTTATATCCATCACTAAACCGGTAAAATGAATGAGCCAGGTTTTTTTTCGTTAGATATAGGGTTTCGCGGCTTGACAATGCTGCTAATTCAACCTTGCCTTTTCCATTCTTTAAGTCCTTTACGATGCGGTCCCCGGGAAGAACAACAATCTCGTCGGGTAAGGGCAATTTCCACTCAGGTCTTCCGATCAAGAAGGTTGCCATCCCTACGGCAATTAATAAACACGATTCCAGGGATACCTCTCTCTCTTCCTCTCCTTTTATATTTAACTTTAAAAGTAGGTATTTTACGTTCCTCTCAAACCGTTGTTTGGTTTTTTTATCTAAAAATGAATTCTCTCCATTTTGAGGGAACAGGTCGTATCGATAACGCAAATTTTTTTAGGATCTCTTTATTTTTAACTCCTGTCAGTATTATTACCAGGGCTGCATAAACTGCCAAAAAAATCCCAATAACCAAAACGAACTGTTCCCCTTCAAGTTGCAGCTCTAATAACTCTTCATCTTCAAGATCTAAAAGCATATAAACAATAAATCCTAAAAACACTCCTACCAAACCGGTAATAGAAAAAAACAGCCTTTTTTCACTTCGCGAAAAAATTTCGAATCTCTTCATTTAAATACCTCCTAAACAAATTTCACGCCCGGAGACGGATGCCGAGAATGGTAATATCATCCCTTTGTTCTTCATTGATCACCTCACTCGACATCATATAACCCATCATGGCAAAAACTGGTCTGCCTCTCTTTTAATAATTTGCTGTTGTTGTGCTGAATTTTAATGATATACCCCGGGATTTGGAAAGTCAAGTGCCACATAAGACATTCGGAGGACAGAGGGTCAGAAAGTCAGTGAGTCAGCGGGTCGAGGTAAACAGTTGGCAATCGAAGGTGCCAGGTAAATTATCCCAGGTAAATTATCCTATTGTAGGGGCTTGATTTATCAAGCCCTTCCCCCGAGCAATTCAACCGTTGGGTTTGATGAATCAAACCCCTACTATCAAATTTATATCCACTTTTTTTTCGCGCCCCTTCGCATTTTTACCGCATTGCAAATAAATTACCTGCCACCATATCTCCATAATAAAAGGATGAATGTTTTTGATCGATGGAAATGGTGGGAGAAATACCGCGAATGGCCTAGACGTCCGGCTTTTCCAGGGATTTGATAGGAAAAAAATAAAAAAGAATTCATTATTTGTTGACATTCTACAAAATATACTCTAATATATCATTTCTATGAAAGGAAATAGTAGGTTAAGAAGATTTTGATTATGAGAGGCGACAAAAAGAAAGAAGGAAAGAACGATTTTCCTATCAGTAAAAAAAACAATTATGTGATAAGCACAAAAAAAATAAATAAATGGAGGAAATCATGAAAACAAAAAACTTCTTTAAGACGTTAGTTTTAAGAAAGGAAACCGTTTCCCACCTGGATATCTCTAAAATGAATGATATCAAAGGCGGTGCATATTCGGATCTGGGATCAACTTGTAATTTCTGCCCTACGGTTGGCACTCTTTGTGAGCCTACAACCAAGTGTCCGACCCTGGTAACCGACTTTGATTGCTAGGAAACGATCGAATATGCTTGTTTTACAGTAGGAAATAGGGAAATCGAAACAGGTGCCAGGTAAATAATCCAATGATAATAAAAAATTTACCTGGCACTTATTTTGCCTTCGTGTTCTTCGTGCCTTCGTGGTGAAAAACAGCTTAACTGTAACTTGAAAAGACATCGGCGATATAACTTTGAAGCCTCCTGGAAGTAGGGGTTTGATTCAGAGACTGTTTCATAATTGGGGGTGAACACAAGTAGGCTGTCTCAAAACCCAAAAAAATGGCCGAATGCGGAGGTGGGGCGAATACAAGATTCGCCCCTACGTACTTGTATTCGCCCAAATTCACATTCGATCCTTTTTTGAGATTATGACACAGCCTCTAAATCAAACCCCTACTCGCTCACCTAAACTAATTTTTTTGAAAAATAAACCATATTTTTTTCAACAATAAATATTGCCATTTTAAAAATAAAATGTTATAATGTGACATTAACACACTAAAATAAATCCTACAAAATAAATGTAAGATGATAAGGAGGTAAAATGCCTGAAGAAAAGAAAACCGAAGAAAAAGAAAAACAAAAAGCCAAAAAAGAAGAAACAAAAACCACTAAAGAAAAGGAAACGAAAGCAAAAGCCCAAAAGAAAACCACCAAAGCGAAAAGCACAAAAAAGGAACCCCCCAAAGCCGAAGAAAAAAAGGAAAAAGCCGCTGAAAAAGCCCCGGAGGAAGAAACCCCCAAAACTAAAGCAGAAAATTACGAATTCCAGTCGGAAGTCAAGCAATTGCTGAACATCCTGGTTTATTCACTGTATAAGCACAAGGAAGTTTTCTTGCGGGAGTTGGTCTCCAATGCAGTGGATGCCCTCAACAAGGTTAAGTTTGAAACCCTGATAAACTCCGACATCGAAGATAGAGACCTGGATTTTCGCATTGACATTACCCTTGATAAAGACAAGAAGAAATTGATTGTTGAAGACACGGGAATCGGCATGACCAAACAGGAACTCATCGATAACATCGGCACCATTGCCCGCTCCGGTACATTGGATTTTGTCAAGAGAGTCACCGAAGCCGATGCCAAAGACCGGATGGATTTAATCGGTCAATTCGGTGTCGGGTTTTATTCCAGTTTTATGGCAGCAGAGGAGATTCATGTTCACACCAAATCTTATGTAAAAGGCAGCAAAGGCCTGTTGTGGAAATCCATCGGCGGCAACAACTACACCATCGAAGACAAAGGTAAAAAGCACAGGGGAACTCGCATCGAGTTACACATCATGGATGATGAGAAAGAATTTTTAGAAAAGTCACGGATAAAGGACATCATTAACAAACACTCCAAATTCGTGCCCTTTCCCATCTTCCTGGAATCGGAGAAAATTGAAAGTGTCGAAGCCATCTGGACGCAGCCCAAATCGAGCTTGAAAGAAAAAGATTATAACGAGTTTTACAAGTTTTTCCAGAATGCCAATGAAGACCCGGCAACATATCTTCATCTTTCCTCCGATGCCCCGGTCCAGTTTAATTCCATCATGTACGTACCCAAAACCAACACTGAAATTTACGGATGGATCAAAAGCGATCCCGGGATCGATCTTTATTCACGAAAAGTATTGATTCAAAAAGCCTGCAGCGACATTTTGCCTGAATATTTCCGGTTTATTAAAGGCGTCGTGGATTCGGAAGATATCCCGCTGAATATTTCCAGGGAGACCATCCAGAGTGACCTCAAAGTTAACAAAATCCGTAAGCACCTGTTGAAAAAGATTTTCGAACAACTCAAAGATATCAAAGACAAAGATAAGGATAAATACGAGAAAATCTGGAAGAACTATCAGCGGAATTTTAAAGAAGGCGTGCCCAATGAATACGAGTACCGCGAACAGTTGGCAGCACTGCTGTTGTTCTATTCTTCCAAGAACCCGAAAGATAAGTATACAGACCTGGATGAGTATGTTTCGCGCATGCCTGAAGACCAGTTCGAAATCTACTATGCCCTGGGCATCGATTACGACTCCATTGAAAAGAATCCAGCCCTGGAAGCCTTTAAAAAGAAAGACCTGGAAGTCCTGTACTTCACCGATCCCATGGACGGCTGGACCATCGATCACTTACAGACCTACAAAGGTAAGATGTTCCGACCCGTAGAAGCTGCAGATATCAAATTAGAAGAAGATGAAAAAGAAAAGGATAAAAAAAATATAAAAGATGCTGAAAATCTTGCCTCCTACTTAAAAGTAATCTACGGCGACAAGATCGAAGAGGTGAGAGTCTCCCAGCGGTTGGTAGACAGCCCCTGCATCATGGTGAATTCTAAGAATGCTCCTTCCATCCAGTTGGAGCGCATGATGAGATTGCAAAACCAAAAGGCTGATTTTTCCAAGAAAATATTGGAAATCAATCCGAAAAACAAACTGATCAAATCCATGGTCCGGATTCACAAAGCCAAACCCGATTCCGAAGAGTTGAAAACATTGGGACTCCAGTTGTTAGATAATATGATACTTCGAGAAGGAGTAACCGAAGACATTGAAAACATCGTCCCCCGCATCCACGAAATCATGTACCAGGCCGCTCAAAAAGCTTAATTGTTAATTTTTGCCTTCGGCGACCAGGGGGCTCTTTTCGAGAAAACTGCCCCCCTGGACCCCCCGCAAAAGCTTTTCATACACGGTCAGCCATATTGCTTCGTTCAATCATAGTGCCACATTCAATCCAAGAAATCCCCTCTTGAGAGGGGTGGCCGCGAAGCGGTCGGGGTGTGTCATCTTCGTTTCTTCGCTTCCTAACTTCCTCGCTTCCTCTTTTGCCAACTGGCTTCGCCTCCCCACGGAGTGGGGTGCCGGGGGGCTGTGGGGAAAAACAAGGAAATTTTTGAAAAACTATTGAAAAATAATTTTTTTTCATTTAAAATAGAGTCGCATTTGATGGAGGTTTCCGTCAATATGCCTGTGCAAACGGATAGGAAATGACAAATATAATTGAAAAATATCCGGTCACGTTGATATTTAAAAAAATTCTTGCGGAGAACCTCAGCGGTGAATTAGTGGTGGGAGATGAAGACGAAAACGTCTTAAAAAAGCTTTATTTTTCCAAAGGAGAATTGCAATTTGCCTCATCGAATCTGGTCCGGGAACGGCTGGGAGAGATTTTATGCAGCCAGGGAAAAATTAGCCAGGAGCAGTGTATTATGCTGAATAAGATGAGGGAAAAAACCAGGGATAAATTGGGTAAACTCCTGGTTAAACACAGGATTCTAACCAAACACGAGCTGTATGCTGCGCTCCAGGATCAAACGAAAACCATAGCTGTCTCAACGTTCTCCCTGGCCTCCGGGGAATGGAGTTTCAAAAAGTGCACACCCAAAATACCACAGGTGCAAAAATTTGGGATCGCCCTGCACGAGCTTATTGTGGAAGGATGTGCACAAATATCCGATTTCTCCTCCTATAAAAGAAAGTTCAATTTAAGATCACCGGTCACACTTCCTATCCCGGAATCGTTAGGACAAATGTTAACTTCCAATCATATCCGTTTTTACATTAAAATTACACAATGCAGCTCCATTACTACCAAAGAAATTTATTCAATATTGGAAATACCGGAAAAGGAATTCTGGCAGCAGTTGATCATGCTGTATCTCCTCAATATTATTGATTTTACTGAATTCAGGATTGACAGTAAACTTCACCGGGATTTGGATACCCTTGATGAACTTCATGAGAAGTTGAAAACCGATTCTATTAATCATTATCAGTTGTTGCAATTAAAAGATACGGCGTCGGTCAGTGAGGTGAGAGACAAATATTTCTCTTTTACAAAAAAATTTAACCCTGAGGCCATCAGCGCCCCTCCGGATTCAAAAACCGAAGAAAAAGCCGAATATGTCATTGAAAAAGCAGCCGAAGCTTACGAAACCTTGAGTGACCAGGAAAAGAAAAAAGCTTACGATACTGGCCACCACAAAAAAGAAGAAATCACAGCAGAACCTACGAGTAAAGAAACAAACCCCCAGAGAGCCAGGCACCTGTATTTAAAGGCCCACAGTTTCTATGAAGAGAGCCGGTACTACGAAGCCATTCGCTTTATGGAGGAAGCCATTCAATTGGATTCCACTCGTGCTTCCTACTACATGCTGCTGGGGTTGAGTCAAATGCGAATCCCGGAGTACCGGCCGTATGCTGAAAAAAACCTGCAAATGGCAGCAAAAATGGAACCCTGGAATGCAGACCCGCTATTCTACCTGGGCCAATTGTACTGGGCTGAACACCTGGTAAAAAAAGCTGAAAGGTCGTTTAGAAAAGCACTGGAAATTAATATGGAACATACGTTAGCTTCAAAGATGATCAGCAAAATTGAAAAATATCTCAAGAAAAAATCACCATTTTCCCTCTTTTCTAAAAAATGAGCCATTATCTTCGTGAAGGTGCCGAAGAAAAATTAAAAAAAATGCACAAAACAGTTGCAATACAGTCATATTTTATATTACAATTATATTTCTTGCGGAATGGCTTGATAAATGACTATAGTACTAGTGGTAGTTTATACGTTGGCACTTACATTTATCCTGCTGTACAGCATGGCCCAATTGAGTCTTGTCATTCATTATGTAAGTTATCATAGAGAGCAGAAACGCATACAAGCGAAACCGGTGCCAGTGATAGCGGATAAAGATTTGCCTTTTGTAACGGTGCAGCTCCCTATTTTTAATGAGTTGTATGTGGTGGAGCGGCTTATCGATAATATCATTCAATTTGACTACCCCAGGGATAAATTTGAAATCCAGGTATTGGATGATTCCACAGACGAAACCCTGGAAATATCCCGGAAAAAGGTAGAGGAATGGCAGCAAAGGGGTTTTAATATTGAATTAGTGACGCGTCCGCAGAGGATCGGTTTTAAAGCCGGGGCATTACAGGAAGGATTGAAGACAGCCAGGGGAGAATACATTGCCATATTTGATGCGGATTTTGTCCCGGAAAAAGATTTTCTCAGACGCACCATTCCCTACTTCTTCATTGATCCCAAAATTGGAGTCGTTCAAACCCGTTGGGAACATATGAATAAAGACTATTCTCTTTTAACCAGGGTTCAGGCCTTTGCCTTAGACGCCCATTTTACCGTTGAACAGCAAGGGAGAAATGCCGGGGGATACTTTATCAACTTCAACGGCACAGCGGGTATGTGGCGGCGTGAATGTATCGAGGACGCCGGCGGTTGGGAGGCGGACACCTTAACCGAAGACCTGGATTTGAGTTATCGGGCCCAACTCAAAGGCTGGAAATTTAAATACCTGGAAGATGTTGGCTCACCCGCAGAATTGCCAATGGTGATGAATGCTGTCAAATCACAGCAATTCAGGTGGACAAAGGGCGGGGCAGAAAACGCAAAGAAAAATATTCGCCGTATTTGGAAATCCAATATAAAACTCAGCCAAAAAATCCACGGGACAGCACACCTTCTCAGCAGCCAGGTATTTCTATGTGTTTTAATTTGCTCTGTATTAAGTGTTCCTATACTCCTATTAAAAAATATCAATCCCGCCCATTCAAATTGGTTCATGCTTTTGGGCATATTTATCATCAGCATGATTATCGTAGGTATCTATTACTACTGTTCCCTTTATCGTCGATGCAAAAATGGGCTTGGCGCCCTTGGTCATCTCATTAAAATGTTTCCAATATTCCTGGCCATGTCAATGGGAATTTCACTGCACAATACCATTGCCGTGTTGGAAGGAGTCCTGGGATTTAAAAGCCCCTTTATTCGAACACCGAAATTCAACCTCTCTATAAATAAAACCTGGAAAACCAATAAATACCTGACCAAAAACATCAGCCTATTATCTCTATTGGAAATATTCTTATCCCTGTACTTTTTATTCGGATTCGTCGTTGGACTTTATTTAAAAGAATTTGGGTTGTTACCCTTTCACCTAATGCTCTTCATCGGGTTTGGCCTGATTTTTTATTACACGGTAAAGCACTCCTACAAGGTCAATATTAGTACTAAAGCTAATTCGTTAATGCAACAATCAGCCGAACCGGAACCAAAAAGTTAAAATCCAAAAAAAATCCTCCTCCCTGTTGAAATAAAACGGCATTTCTTTTAAAATACAACCATGATGAAAGAAAATAAACAAACAACAAGAAGTATTACCAATGACCCCCAGGCCAAAAAGGACCGTATTGCTCAATGGGCCTTTGATACCCGACCGATATTGGGACGTTTTCACCTCTGGCTTGAAGACGTTGAAGTAGAATGGATTCGGGGTGAATCCTTCAAGGAGTTCAGCACTGGAATTTCCTTCTTAGAAGGGAGCATGGAGCGTTTGTTTGCCATGATAGGTGCTGTAACCGCGCTGGGAACGCAGCTTTTCGGCCGATATGGCGAAGGGGCTAACCTGGACAAGAAGGGTCTCAACCAGGTAAAAAAAGATGCGGATGCCATTTCCGCTTATGCCATGAGCGAAAGCCTGTGGTACCTTTCCCGCCAGCTCCCGGAAAATCATGCCATCATGGTATGCATGGGTGAAGGATTGATGCCCAAGGCAGGCGAAACCCCGGAGATGGGATCCAATCCTCAGTTGGGGTTTGGCCGGGTTTATGCACGGCCGCAGGTGGCCAAATGGCTGGATCGCCGCGTGATTCGACTGCTCAATGATGACGAATATGGATGGAATCAATTTTACCAGGAGATTAAAGAAGCTGGTATCACGATTTGGGGTGCTGCCATTGACACGCTGGAGAATACCTCCAGGTTTGCCAAAGGCAAGAAAACCGGACCTTTGACGGTTCTTCATATGTTCAACCAGCCGCTTAATATTACCAAACCCTATGAAGGGTACATGGGCAATCTCCTGCTCCCCTGCGAGGTAGTGGACACAGCGGCCAAACAATCGATCTTGATCAATTTCCACACCTCTCGCAACCTGGTGCTGGAAACCATTGAAACCACCTACCCCGAAATTCGACGGGAAAACATCCATGTGTGGACACTGCGGGGCAAAAGCCGGGAGGGACGTATTGGTGGTCTGTGGCAAGAGTGGCTAAACCTGGGGGTCCACCTGGTAGACGACGATTGGAAACTCCCCACCGGCAAAAATGCCTTTACCGAATCCGGCACGTATGCACCCACCTACAACATAGGTACCTGGACGGATGAATCCGGAGATATTCATCTCCTCATTGTTGATGGGTATGCAGCTTCGGCAGAGGCAATGCAGGCGGCAAGCCTGGCCCCCCTGTTGAATATCAGGGCCTTCCTCTCTGTATTTACCTCCAATTTCAAACTCCCATACGACAAAGAGCCGAGCATCATGTCGCTGAACCCGGATGCCCCGGATTTTAAAAACCAACTGGAAAAACTGGCAGGCAAAGACTTCGATGATGACACCGTGGAAAAATACAAAGAGATGATCCGCACTGCAGCGGATGCCGGCATACCCGTAAAAAAACAGGCCCTGGAAGCGGACGATTTATTCCCTGAAAAACAGTGGAGTGTACTGGCAGTCTCAGGATATATGTGTCCCGATCCCTATTCCGGTGCTCAAGGCGTGGAGCTGGTTGACGAGGAAAACAGAATTTATAAAGTCACCGTGAGACTGGTAGGACCAAAGGGCGATAAACGAATCATGTTTAAACTCCGCCTGATGGAAGACCTGGAAGAGAGCCAACTGGTATTTAATCCCTTGTTGAACCGGTTCCTGGCCGGTGAAGATTACAAAAGCCGTGCTGTCAGGATTTCTGATTCCGGCCGTATCCGTAATGAGATCCAAACCCTCTGTACCGAGGCACTGGAATTTAATGGGGAACGTATCCGTATTCATTTCGACCGTATCCCGCCCGAGGTGATATCTCCTGCAAACCAGGAAAAACTCAGGGAAATACTCGAATGGTATAAAGCTTATCATCCCACCTGGTTCTCCTGGCTGGAGATTGTGTAATTGGCCGACGTGATTCGCTTTGATAATTTCAACGTCCAGTATGCCTCTGTTAAAGAAGAAATAGATGCTGCGGTTCGCCGGGTGCTGGAAAGCGGATGGTTTATCCTGGGAAAGGAAGTAGAGGCTTTTGAAAGGGAGTTTGCCCATTATATCGGCTGCCGCTATTGTGTGGGGGTGGCCTCAGGTACCGATGCCATTGCCCTGTCCCTGATGGCCCTGGATATCGGCAGTGGCGATGAGGTCATTACCACTGATATGACGGCTTTCCCCACCATTGCCGGTATCATGCAGGCTGGTGCGCTGCCCGGGGTGGTGGACATCTCCCCTGATGACGGTCTAATAGACCCGGATAGAATCGAAGCCAAAATCACGAAGCATACAAAAGCCATTGTTCCGGTTCACCTCTACGGTCAAAGCTGCGACATGGACCCCATCTGTGAGATCGCTCGAAAACACCATTTGAAAATTGTAGAAGACTGTGCCCAATCCGTGGGCGCCACCTATAAAGAAAGGAAAACCGGTGGCATCGGTGATGTGAATGCGTTTTCCTTTTATCCCACCAAAAACCTGGGGGCCTATGGTGATGCCGGTGCGGTTACCACCAATGATGAAGCGACCTATAACAAACTGCTGCAGCTGAGAAACTATGGCCAGCGGACACGGTATTACCACGATACTTTTGGCATCAACAGCCGGTTAGATGAGATGCAGGCCGCTGTATTAAGGGTGAAACTGAAATACCTGGAACAATGGACCCTACAGCGGCGCCAGCATGCCGCTTATTACCAGGAGCACTTGAATTCCGTCACCTGCCTAAAAGAAAACTCGTATGGTGTACCCGTATATCACCTCTTTGTAATCAAAACGTCCCGGAGGGACCGGATGCTGGAGTATTTGAAATCTAACGGCATTCAATGTCTCATCCACTACCCGGTGCCCATACACCGGCAAAAAGCTTTCCCAACTCACAACGATCAGGACCATAACGTCTATCCCAATACGGAGCGGTTTGCTGATGAAATTTTCAGTATTCCTATATATCCGGAATTAACAGGTGAGCAGCAGGAAAGAATTGTGGAAGCCATTAATAGAATGAGCTAAGTTCGCTTCGCTCACACTTTGACATGATGGGGAGAAGGAGAATGGTTAATTATAAACAATAAAGGTTTCTTTTCTCCTTTATCATCCGGCATATCTGTTCCGGGGGCACCGGTGGACTGAAATAATACCCCTGTACCAGGTCACATTCACTTCCCACCAGGAAATCCAATTGTGCCTGGGTTTCAACTCCTTCGGCCATTACCTTCAATTTCAAGCTTTTTGCCAGGGTAATAACTGAACTGGCAATCCCAACACAATCGGGATCATGGGGGATTCCCCTGACAAAGGAACGATCGATTTTAAGGGTATCTACAGGAAAATATCTCAAATGACCCAACGAGGAAAACCCGGTGCCAAAGTCATCGATGGAGAGCTTTACTCCGATGCCCTTCAACGCTTTCATAACTGCGACAATTCTTTCCCGGTTCCCCATAATACCGTTTTCGGTTACTTGCAATGTCAGCGATTTCGTACTCAGACCTGTGCTTTTTAGAACTTTTTGAACCAATTCTAAAAAATCTCTGCGAAAAAACTGGCGGGATGAGATATTGACCGACATGTACAATGAACGTACTCCCTGGTTTCGCCAGGTGAAAATTTGTTTACAACTGGTCTCCAAAACCCATTGACCCAATTTCAGGATCATACCGGTTTCTTCTGCTATAGGGATAAAATCATCCGGAGCAATCAAACCCGTATGCGGGTGATTCCATCTGATCAGTGCCTCCACTCCAACCATCCTGCCGCTCCTGAGGTCCACCAATGGTTGATAATGCAGCACAAATTGATTTTCTCTCAGCGCATGCCGCAATTGATTTTCCAATTTCATCCGTTTTTTCATCTGGATGTTCATCTTTTCGGAAAAAAACACATAATTATTTTTCCCCTGCTCTTTGGCATGATACATGGCCAGGTCTGAATTTTTCAGCAGTTCCACGGAATCCTTTCCATCCGTGGGAAAGATGCAAATTCCGATACTGGCGGTAGAGAAAATCTCGTGATTTTGTATGATGAAGGGGTCTTTGAATACATCCAGGATGCGCTGGGCCACAATGGCGATTTCTTTTGGGTCTGCTACCTGGGGTAAAAGCACAATGAATTCATCTCCTCCGATACGTGCGACCGTATCCACGTCCCGTATGGTTTTCAACAGCCGTTCCCCCACATCTTTCAATAGATAGTCACCCATCACATGTCCCAGGCTGTCATTAACATTCTTGAAATCGTCCAGGTCAAGAAACATTACCCCGAACTTTTGACCGGTTCTGCCTGTCCGCCGGATTTCCACTTCCAGCCGGTCACTAAACAGGTTCCGGTTGGGCAGACCGGTCAACGGATCATGGTAGGCCCGGTATTCGATTTCTTCTACCTTTAATGCTTTTTGATATCCCCCCACTTCAATCAGGTACCCATAGTAATGCTCCACACCTTCGCGGTCATCCCTGGTTGGGGGCAAAATCGTATAGTGAAAAAGCCGATGAGCATCCTCATCACCGGTAATCAACCGCAGCTCTCCCCGGTAGGCTTCCTCATGGTTTTGATTTTGACTCAAGCGCATTAGCCCATTGGTAAAGCACCCCAGGTCTTCCCCATAAATAATATCTGCCAGCATGATTTTTTTATTTATAAAATCTTCCTGGCGATAACCCAGTCGAGAAATATTAAAAGAAACATACTCTACCGGCCATCTCCGCTCATTGTCACTGACCCATTTCAAAAAGATAACCGGGCCGCACGTAAACAACCGTTCAATGCCCGTAATGGCCTCACTAAAAAAATCCTTACCACCGATGTTCATTTTTGCGGTGAAAAGTATACCAATACATTGAGAAAATGTCAATCGAAAAAGAAAAATTGACAGCACATTTTCACTGTGATAAAATCTTTCAATCAATGGCATTGAATTTTTAGCCAATGACGACCAATATATGCCATGCGGAGATTACTGAGATTTACATCCAGGAGGAACGAATGTTTGATTTGACGACCAAATACATGGGTTTAACCCTAAAAAACCCCATTATCATCGGGAGTTCCGGTCTTACCAATTCTACCGCGGATATCAAGACACTGGAAGCCAACGGCGCAGGTGCTGTGGTTCTTAAGTCTATATTTGAAGAACAAATAATGATGGAAGTTAGTTCCCTGGAAACCCGGCACCTGGCTCATGCCGAAGAGGCAGACTATGTTCGGCATTATACCAGGCAGCATAAATTGAAGGAGTATTTGCAATTAATAGAAAATACCAGGAAAGTGATATCTATCCCGGTTATTGCCAGTATCAATTGCATCTCCGCTTCAGAATGGGTTTCTTTTGCCAAAAAGATCCAGGATGCAGGCGCCAATGGCCTGGAATTAAATATGTTTATTATGCCTGCCAGTTACAAACAAAAAGGAGAAGATATTGAGCAAATCTATTTTGATGTCATCAACGAGGTCAACAACCAGGTATCCTTGCCCCTGGCATTAAAAATCAGTTTTTATTTTTCCGGGTTGGCCAATATGATTTTTAATCTCTCTGTGAGGAAAATAGATGCGATTGTATTGTTTAACCGGTTTTACAAGCCTGACATCGATCTTGATAAAATGCAAATTACTGCTGCTGATGTGTACAGTACCCCGGATGAGGTTTATTTACCCCTTCGTTGGGTGGGAATGCTGTCCGGGCATGTCAAGTGTGATCTGGTTGCCTCTACTGGTATCCATGATGGCTATGCTGTGCTAAAAAATCTCTTAGCCGGGGCCAAAGCGGTCCAGGTGGCTTCTGTCATCTACCAAAAAGGGCCGGAACACATCGGTGTCATGCTGAAGCAAATGGAAGAATGGATGAAGAAACACAACTATTCGTCTGTCCGGGAGATTATCGGTAAATTCAGCCAGAAGAAAATCAAAGACCCGGTCTTGTATGAACGTGCCCAGTTTATGAAATATTTTGCCAGTGGTAAATAATCCCACAAAAGGGGCACACAAAAGGGGCAGACCAATTTTTTAATTTTTTAATCTCGAGGAGGTAAGAAAGAGATGAGCAAAGTAATGGTTGTTTTTTTAATGGTGTTGATTGGCACGGCTTTTTTATCTGCGGATATTTACATCAGGGAAAAGGAGCACATTGATGCTTACCAGGTTGGCATTAAAAAAACTCCGGCTAAAGAGGGGGAGAATGAAATCTGGGTAGGGAAGTATCGTGCGGTTTATATCACACCGGGAGAGATTTATATTTACAACAAAAAAATGAAGAAGGTCTGGTTCGTGAACCGGAGAGAGAAAACCTACGTGGAAGCTGATGTGCCCCTGGATTTAAACATCGTGTATTCCCCGGAAACCGCATCTAGGATGAAGACATTCAAAGTCAGGGGAACAGCCAAAAGAACCGATAAAACCAGGACTATTTTGAATAAAAAATGCGCTGCCTATAAACTTCATTATTGGGGAGATGCCGGTGGTTCTAAGTTTATTGACAGTAAAGGCATGCTGTGGATTTATGAAGATTTTGGCCCTGATTTTGCCGTTTTTAATGAATTAATGGACCTTATCCGCCAGTGTGACAACAGGGATGAAGCCTTTCGCAAAGAAATGCAAAAAGCGAACGGTGTCCAAATGAGAACCGACATTACTCACACCCAGCAGGGAGTGGCCATCAAAACCTGGTCTGAAGTGATCGAGCTTTCTAAAAAAGACCCTCCCGCCGGTGTCTATGACGTTCCCAAAGGCTATACCCTTAAAGAGGCGTTGTAACGAATAAAAAGAGGAGGTAAAATAAAAATGAAACAAGCAATCGTTGTTGTTTTAGTGGTTTTGCTTGGTACGGTATTTTTATCTGCGGACCTTTACATCAAGGCAGAAAGATACCGAAATGAAACCAAAGATGGTGTGCATGATCTCTGGTTGGGCAAGGACCGTGCCGCCTTTATTACACCGGAAGAAATTTATATTTATAACAAGAAATTGAAAAAAGTTTGGATGGCGGCTCCAAAACAAAAAACTTATGTGGTAGCAGATGTTCCCCTGGATATGTCCAAACTACTCTCCCCGGAAACCGCAGCCAGGATGAGCCAGTATAAAATCAGGGGAACGGTGAAACGAACCGATAAAACCAGGACTATTTTGAATAAAAAATGCGTCGGCTATGAAATGGATCAGTGGGTCGATCTCGCTGGTAAGAAGGTAAACGAGAGTAAGACCATGATCTGGGTCTATGAAGATATCGGTCCTGGTTTTGCCATTTTTAATGAATTAATGGATATCATCCGGCAGAAAACAAACCGGGATGAAGCGTTTCGCCAGGAGCTGCTAAAAATAAAAGGTGCCCAACTGCTGCTGGAAATCGTCCAGGCTTACCATGGAGAGACAATCAATTACCGGATTGAAGTGAAGGAGATTTCTGAAAAGGACCCACCGGCTGGCGTTTATGAAATTCCCAAAGATTTCGCCAAAAAAGAAAAGCTGTAAGAAAAATTTTTGCCTGCCACTTTTTTTAAATTCCAGGAGAGGCAAGACACTTTAAATTATCCATGACTAAGTTATTCAATTTTAACAGCCCTGAGTTCCCATTTTTCGCTTTCCTCATTATCGAATAAATAATAAAGAAACCCTTTGTATATAAAATACATTTGATGCCGAAAATAGTTGCCTCCAATATATGGAATTATCTTTGATGAAAGCAGTTTTCCTTTTATGTCAACGATTGACACATTTTGCCTTTCATTCGGCATAGGATATCCGAAAACATAAAGCTTTTTTTCCTGGACAAAAAAATCAAAATATGCCGGGAAATATTCAGAAAATATGTAATTAACTCTGGATTTAAGCAGCTCCCATCTTCGTGATTTTTTGGCTCTTTCCATCAATTCACCCATTATCATTTTTTTATCTTCAGCCTTTACCCGTCGACGCTCAGCTTGATGTCTGATTTCACGGATCAAGCGGCCTTCATGATCAAATATCTTAAAGTAAAACCCTTTTTGTGTGTCTCCAATTACAATATAATGTTGAGTTATCAAACCACGATTATGATGATGAACCAGATTCGCGATTATTTTATTTGTTTTCGGGTCTCTTGGCATATCTTCTAATCTTGCTGAATATAATTCCTTTTTTCGTTTGAATTTATCATCCAATATCTCATAGGTGAAAATGTCACGTTGATATCTTTTCTGAAAAAAGCCGTTTTCGAGCTTAATAATTGGATATAATCGGGGATTTTTTATTTCCTCCAGGAGTTTCCCTTGATGAGAAAAAATGGAAATCCTTTCAGAAGTTGTTATCATAATAGATTCAGGGGAAACATAGGTCCGTAAAATGAGGCTAAATTCTCCCGGTCCTTGACCGGGGCGGCCGAACCGGATTAAAGGACGATAATCCTTCCGTGAATATACAACGACTATTTTTAAATTTTTGTCTATTACACAGACTTTCTGTTCATCGATATGAAAAATGAACGGCCATTTGTACCACTCCTCCAATGAAGAAATTTTTTTTGTCTCACAATACCCGGGCTGGAACAAAAATAGGGCTGCAATAATCATCCCTAATGACTTTCGCATCATCTGTTTCATCATATTTTTCCATCTATTGTGTTTGGAAAAGGAGACAATCAAAAAAATTCGCGGGTTTGTGATTTTTCCCCGCGGGTCAATGATTTTTCCCCGCGCGTCAGTCATTTTTCCCTGCGGGTCAGTGATTTTTCCCCGCGGGTGAATCATTTTTCCCCGCGGGTTAGTGATTTTTCCCTGCGCGTCAGTCATTTTTCCCCGCGGGTTAGTGATTTTTCCCCGAGCGTCAATCANNGTTAGTGATTTTTCCCCGAGCGTCAATCATTTTTCCCCGCGGGTCAGTCATTTTTCCCCGGTTATTTATCATTTTTACTTGCCTGCTGCGAAAAAATAGCCGCGAAGAACGAGAAGGACCACGTGTCCTGGCTAACCGTGAATTGGACACAAGTTTTCCAATTCCAGGAGAGGCAAGACACCTTCAGGTTGAATTCTTTTCATTGTCTCCGGGTGAGGCCTGCGGCATCATGACTGACTGTCCCCGTTTTATCCCCGTTTTTTCAACATTGCAGAGCGATTCCTCACCATTACACAATGACTCCTCAGCATTGCAGTGTCATTCCTCAGACTTACATCATGATTCCTCAACATCGCAGGCTGGTTCCTCAACATTACACAACCATTCCTCAGCGTTACATTATGGCTCCTCACCATTACAGTACGTTTCCTCAGCATTGGTAGGATATGGTGCAGGATATGGTGCCAGGTAATTTATTTATTATTTTTTTTAGCCGCGAAGGCACGCGAAGAAACGCGAAGAGGAGAAAAAAAGAAAATTAGAACATAGTTCGCTTCGCTCACAATTGATTGCCTGCCTGTGCGTGTCCGCACGCAGACAGGCCTGCCTGTGCGTGTCGCGTCTCCTAAGGAGCACACAGACAGGGAATGATGGGGTATTGGAATAATGCGGGAATGGGAAGGCGTCCTTCGGACAAATAAACGCCTGCGGCGGAGGACGGAAGGACCGCTTGTTTTGGCAGCACGCCGCCACTTTCTATCTGGACAACTCATGACATTAAATAAATTACCTGGCACCATATCTTTGGCAGTAGACGTAACAACCACTGCCCAGGAGACCCCTTCATCGATGGAATATTCAATCGTGACGGTTTGAATGTCCCCGCTGCTGTCCCAGGTGATGTCAAAAGAGGTACCGGCACTTAAAACCTCTCCGCCATTGGGAGAAGTAACAATAATATAATCGCTGGAAGGCGCGGCAATGGTAAAGACACCGTCAGAGGTATCCACAGGATCGCCGTCGATTTCACTGACCTGCACCAAACATGTGTCGGAAGCCGTATCCGGCACGGTCCAGTCAAAACTGCCGCCATTTTCTGCAGCCGCAGTAATCTCATTCCAATTGGTCCCGCTGTCAACCGAATACTCGATCTTTACCTCCCCTACAGCCCCATAACTGCTCCAGGTAATTTCATAAGTATTACCTATAATCAATGTTTCCCCTCCGTTGGGAAAATGAATCGTTAATAGGGGAGACACCGGTGAGACAATGGAAAAAACAGCATCGCCGGTATCGGGAATGATGGCATCGGTGCTGCCTTTGATACGTACCAGGCAGTTTTCGGAAGGTGTGTCCGGCACGGTCCAGTCATAACTGCCGTCATTTTCGGTCGAGTCTTCAACCATTGTCCAGAAATCACCACTATTAATGGAATATTCGATAGTCACATTGCCCACATCGCCGCTGCTTTGCCAGGTCACCGGGTAAACCGAACCCGCTTCCCATATTTCTCCACCATTGGGAGAAATCACAATAATCCACGGCTGCTGGATAATCGAAAATACCCCGTCACTGGTGTCGGAAAGCGTTCCACTCACTTCACTGATTCTTACCAGGCACGTATTTGAAATTGCATCCGGTATGGTCCAATCATAAGTGCCGCTGTTGGCAGTCGATTCGACAATTACCGTCCAATTGACCCCATTATCTGCGGAATATTCCAGGGAAATCTCACCCATTTCACCCGTACTTTTCCAGGTAATCACCTGGACGGAACCAACCGGTAATTGCTCCCCGCCATTGGGATAGGTTAAAGTAAGAGAAGCGGAAGTGGAGGAAATAATGGAAAATTCCGCATCACTGGTGTCAACGGGCGTGCCATCTTCATCATTCTCACTGATGCGCACCAAACAGTGATCCGATACCGTATCCGGGACCGCCCAGGTAAAACTGCCGTCATTTTCGGTTGAATCTTTTATGACTGCCCAGGAATCGCCGCTGTTAATGGAATATTCGATTTTTATATTACCCACGGTGCCGGTGCCGGTCCAGGTAATGTCATGAATTGTTCCCACGGTTAAAATTTCCTGGCCGTTGTGGATTTTTTTGCCTGGCACTTTTTTATTTTAATATCATAAATCAAAAAATTATACAATGATTCTTCAACTTAAATGTCTTGTTTCCCCGCGAGTTGGATACCGGATGTCCAATTCCAGGAGAGGCAAGACAGTTCCTTTTGTCCACCTGGCTATACTGATTTTCTTCTTATTATATATATAAATCAACGTCTATACTTGCGTTCAGTAAAGACAATTTTTGGATTAAACTCGAAGGAAAACCAATTTCCGGTGTCCCATCTTCTTCTTCACCTTCAATAATACAGGAGCATTGGACTTCACAGTTATCCCCTAAGTGTGAAAAGTTTTTTATATTTGGACCTATTCTCTCTAATAAATTTTCAATATGATGCTCTAAAGGTAAATTAGGATCAGTCTTGGATTTTAATATCCATACATTTTCAGTAAATTTTAGTGTTGTTTTTTTTGTACGTGGTTGACCAATTTCTCTTTTTTCATCATACTTAATATTTAAAATATTTTCAATCTCTTCAGCATTAAGTGATTCTGAAAATACATCTATACTTGAATAGTATTTAAGCATTTAAACACCTCCTAAAAATCTTTGATATTGAGACCAGTTGGATCTCCAGGCCCTTTACCACTTTTTGGTTTTACAAAAATATCTCCCTTTTTGTTTTTGAACAAATCGCGTTTTCGTGCATTTTTCCTTCCTTTTAGATCATGTATGTCTATGCCAGCCTTTTTTAATCGTTTTATTTCTCCTTCCGTGAGCCTTTTCATCTGTGCAGGATTTTCGACATCATTACTACCTGATACACTGCTTTCTGAATCCCTGGAAGCTCCTTCAGAATTTTCGCCAGCGACCATATCAATAATGATCACAGCCCCACCTATAACGATTGCAATCTGTACAGCTTTTTCAACTTTCTTATCAATGTCCTGTTGGTTTTTTTCCCAACCTTTCATTCTCATAATATCAGGCATCATGCCTTTAGGAACGACTGGATCAACTATTTTTTTTAGTTTTTTAAGAATTGATTCTCTCCCATCAGGATCAAAGTAAGTTATCGGGTTATTGTGACAATAAGCGTAGAGATTCCACAACTGTGGATTGTAAAGCGCTTCTTCTCTGTTTATAATGGGGTCAACGGAGATGAAGCGGTAGGAGTTGTGATCATAATAGCGTGCACCAAAGTAATCCAGATCAGAATAGCCTTCCCTTTCTTTTCCTGAGAATTTTAACTTCGGGTCATAGGTATTTGTCCATACTTTTTGGACATCTCCGTAAGGGCCATGCAAAGCAGAATACACCACATTACCGTTTCCATCTGTAATTATCCGGGTCGTGTTGATTTGATCGGACATGTAGTAATAATAGGTATTGGTTTGTGGTTTGTATTCGGCAATCAAGCGGTTTCCTGAGTAAATGTAATCTCTTACACAGGTTCCGTTTTGATCGTATTCTGCTAATAGCGTTCCATCAAATGAATAGATATAGTAGGTATCGATCAGGCCGCTTGATTGGGCACGGCTGAACATTTGCGTTTGCATGTTGGTAGAAGGAGCTGTATTAGTTAACGCAGCTCCGCCGTAAGGACCATGTCCTGTTTCAGCTTTCAGAGGCTCTATTAAACCCATATATTCATACATGCTGTCATTATACCGGATTTCAAACCTTCTGTCACTAATGTCAAAAGGAAAGCCCACCGGAATATTAAACGTTTTAACAACCGTAACCTTCTTATTTTCAGCAGGATGAATTGATAAGGCTTTCAATCTTGATTCCAATTGATTGCTTTCAAGAACTTGTTTACCTATTATTTCCCATCCGCTGCTGCCCAAATCATTTTTTTCTTTTAACCACTGGAAATCATCATTGAATAGGGTTAGCCACTGGTTTTTTTCTTCTAATGAATAAAATGCGCTGACAAAAACATCATCAATTTCAATATGGTTGGTATTATCAGGCCCAACAGAAAACGACAATGCCGGTGAAAAGTAAGTCATCGGCCAATGAAGAATATTTTCAAACACCAATACTCCATCTAAAATGACTGAAATCCGGTCATAAACATTATCCATGAAAATCTGTACATTGTGCCATTTGTCATTGAATCCAGTGAAACGACCGATTTCTTTGCAATGGTCATTCAATCTGACATATACCTTACCATTTGTTTCATGACTAAAAGAAACCCCGGGAAGATTAGTCTTAATCGTCTCATCTGCCGCATCTCCCAGGTAAATGGTAAAACCGTCACCACTGCCGCAGAACTCAACCCCATTAACTCTAAAATCCAACTCATAAACCAGCCCATGCGGCGGCATTTTCTTTTCTTTTACCTCGCTAACCCTGATCCGACAATGAGAAGTAGTATGATGAGGCACCACCCATTCATAATACCCGGTATTGGGTATTCGACTGGCAATGGTCAAATAGGTGGTCCCATTGTCCGGCGAGTATTCAAGTTTTACCTGTTCCACTTCTTGTATACTTTCCCAGGTAATCAAAAACCTTTCGCCGGCATAAAGGGTTTCATGGCCGTTGGGAGACGTGAGGCGGATGGCAGGTTTTCTATCATCTTTTTGATTTTCAGCAAATTCACCCGGTTTTTCATGGAATGCATTGTCTTCGACAGTATGACCTTTAGTCGTATCTAACGATGAACTGGCGGCTGCGAATGTACATGTGCTGTAAAGAATAGTCCCTGTACCAACGGCTGCAAATTGCAAGTTGCCG
>WVZO01000155.1 GCA_011772425.1 Candidatus Aminicenantota bacterium | reverse complement strand
AACCGGTGAATATGGGACCGGAGGTTAATTCATCCACTAGTGATCTGGGAGTGGTAATCTCCCCCGATGGGAAGTATATTTTTTATCATAGCAGCAGGATTCATCCCCGATCAGATGAATTGGGATATGGAAACGGCAAAGCCGACATCTATTGGGTGGATGCCAAAATCATCGATACATTGAGGAAAAAATAAAGTACCTGGCACCTTCGATGCAGGCGATATCGTACACCAGAGAATTATCTACCGTAGAAAAATAATTTTCTACGGTAGAAAAGTTTTTTTCTACGGTAGAAAAAAGACGCTCTAGGGTACAAAACGAAGCGGTCATTTATTAGTAAAAAAATGAATCATTTCATGGCTGGTAAGCATAACGTACCTGGCACCTTCGATGTTTATTTGATCCCGGCGATTTTGAAAACCGTTTCATCCCAGGTGGTACTCTCATGGATATACTTTTGTATTTCCCGGACAAAGCGGCGTCTGGTTTGAGTGGCTCGGAGTTTTTCCGGTTCGAGGTGGTGAATGTTTGATTTTACAAAATCAAAAGGAATTTTAATTAAATCCGGGAAAGAAGCATATTCAAACAGGCGTTTTAATTTAAAGGTATCTGATGAGGCGTTCCAGGTATGGTCCCAGAAATATTTTCCCAGGGCCGGGTGAAGCGGCTTACCGTTAAGCACATATTTAACGTTACCTGTTTTTTGCATGAACTATTAAATCTCCTATTAATTTCGTTACAAAAGCCATAAATTCATCATTATTTGTTTTTTGTATTATTAAAACTTCACCTTCAAGCAGATGGGGTGATTTTAACAAATCCCCGGTGGCTATCATTAACCCTTCGTAATCAGGGGGCACTCTTTTTAGCTCAGACCATGAGATGGCCTGTGCTAATTCAACATCCTTTAGCAAATAAAAGAGATCGAGAAAATCCTTGGTCGTACGCCTTTCCATCACTGTACCGATTTTGTTGGCACAAATATTTTCCCTGGAATCAATTAAGGCCCCTTTAAACTCCTTTTTGTTTCCAACTGTTTTGTAATTTTCATAAACAAATTCGATCTTCAAAGCCGTGCTGTTACTGGTAACAAAGATTCTTTTAAAAAACTCCCCATCCGTTGTTACTTCTACTTTCTTAAAAGCCTTTTCCAGTCTGTAAATGATTTCCCTGTAAGAAAAGTTAAAATTCTCTTTTGGATGGTTATAGCCATCGTAAAAGAAATCGAGATCATCGGAAAACCGGTGATTGTAATAGAACCTGCTGAGAGCGGTCCCACCGGTCAAATAAAACTCTTTTCTTTTAATATTCTCGAGCACAATGTCCTGGATGGGATACAGGATTTTAAAATAAAAATCCTTTTCTTCTTGAGCGGCTTTTCTTAAAAGTTTTGCATTTTTTGTCATGGTACAATTATAACAGCCCCGAAGATAAAATTCCATATCTTTTAATCATGTAAAAAATACGTTGAAAGGCAATAAAGTACCTGGCACCTTCGATGTAGGTAGGGGCTCGGCCTGCATTTCGTGTTCACCCGGAAATGGGATGCTGATTTTTTAAATGGATTAAAACGGGCGATCACAAGGATCGCCCCTACTGTCTGCTTTTAAACAGCGGATTTAGGCACCCTTCAACCTTTGACAAGAACCATTGATATGTGATATAAACTTACATTACGTAACGTAACATAAGAAGGCGACCTAAATTATATTAACTTTTTCTACGAGAAACAATTTATTAGGAGTGACTTCCTCACGTGAACTGTTTTTAACTCTGGATTTGGATTTAATAGGAGGCATGATGCAAATTATGAAACATTTTCTTATTATCTTATTATCAGCTTTGCTGCTGATGTCCTGCAACCAAAAAAATGATTCAAACGTTGATCTGTTAATTCACAATGCTCAAATTTGGACTGGTGAAAAAGACAATCCATCTGCCAGCACACTTGTTATTTCCGGTAGTAAGATCCTTGCTGTAGGAGGTAATGAGCTTAAAAGACAATATGGTAAGAATGCAAAAAAAGTAATCGATGCGGAGAAGAAATTTATCACACCGGGATTCATCGACGCCCATGTACATTTTCTTTCCAGCAGCTATGGTTTATCATCAGTTAAATTACGTGATGCTTCCACACCGGAAGAATTTGCCAGGCGCATCAAAGAAAAGGCTGCCTCGCTGCCCAAAGGAAGTTGGATCCTGGAAGGGGAGTGGGACCACATGCTGTGGGGAGGGGAACTTCCGAAAGCATCCTGGATTGACAAATTCACACCGGATCACCCGGTTTGTGTTGGCCGGTTGGATGGACATATGGTTCTGGCAAATTCCGCTGCCATGAAATTGGCGGGCGTTACGAAGGAAACCAAAGATGTGGATGGCGGAACCATTGTCAGAGATGCAGATGGAAATCCCACCGGAATTTTTAAAGATAACGCGGAATACCTCATTCATAAAGTGATTCCCGAATTTACACCAGAACAAAATGATGCTGCATTCATTGATGGGATGCGATTTGTCGCTTCAAAAGGGGTTACCTCTGCACACAATATGGACCTTGCTGACACAGATATTATCGAGAAGTATATGAGGATTAAAGATAAACATATTACCCGCTTTTATCTTGGCGTAAAGCTGTGTCACTGGAAGACCTTAAGTAAAATCTTGAAGGAAAAGGGTTCGGGTGACCAGTGGTTGAAAATTGGTTTTTTAAAAGAGATACTGGATGGATCTCTGGGATCACACACAGCTGCCTTTTTCGAACCATACACAGATCAACCTCAAGATAGGGGACTCTATCTATTGACAAAAGAGGAATTGCTGAATCAAGCTCTCGGAGCTGATGCCGCCGGTTTGCAATTGGCCATTCATGCCATTGGTGATAAAGCGATCAGTGACGTGCTTGATGTATATGAACAGGTGATTGAAAAAAATGGATTAAGGGATCGGAGGCTGCGTATCGAACATGCTCAACATCCCAAACCTGGGGACTTTGCCAGGTTTAAAACTCTTAATGTCATTGCCAGCATGCAGCCATATCATGCAATTGATGATGGCAGGTGGGCAGAAAAANNTTTGGAAGCGACTGGAGTGTTGCACCGCCAACACCCCTGGAAGGTATTTACGCCGCTGTTACCCGACGGACTATTGATGGTAAAAATAATGACGGATGGGTGCCTGAACAAAAAATTACCGTTGAAGAAGCATTAACAGCATATACGATTAACGCAGCATACGCTTCTTTTGAAGAAGATATAAAAGGTTCCCTTAAAGCCGGTAAACTGGCAGATTTTGTTATTCTTGATCAAAACTTATTGAAGATAGATCCGGTTTTAATTAAGGATGTGAAAATTCTAAATACCTACGTCGGGGGAAAACAGGTTTACCCACCAATACAGACGTCGGATAAATCAGAGATCAGGTTATGATTGAGCAGGTTTGATTTATAGAGTCGGCATAGATTTTGACGCGCTTGGGGAATGTTAAGACGCTCAGAGGTTCATTTGCGGTTGATTGGCTGAAGAACCATTGATCTATTTTGTCCTGGGTTGGGGAGATATAGCCGTAAATGGTATTATTGCTTACCAGGTTGGTGAGGAAATGGGTGCCCTGCGTACCGTACATCCTGGTCTGGAACCGTTTCTGGTCCTCATCATGTCCCCCTTGAATCATGTACAGGAAATGGCTGCCGTAAACACCACCGGTGAGATTGGTGTCATCCGGGAGAGGCTCGGGCCGGCCGGCAATGTCTACTCCGTATTCAAAGATGGCCGCAGCTCCGTTCACATCCCGATAATCGACCTGTATTCCCCAATCCCTGTTTGTGCTTCCCAGTCTCCCGGGCACGATCAGCAGGTAAGCCTTATTTTGCTCACACATGCTGCGGTTGATCTCAGAGATTTTCCTTCTAACTTCATCATGTTTGTCTTTAGTATATGAAAGTGGAGAGACAACTACGGTATACTCGATTCCTTCTTTGATACCATGCCCCTGAAGGCTCTTGATTGATAAGTAAGTATGCTCTATATTTTCGGGAATTTTTATGGGTTCGAACTTCAAATGGGGCAATTGTGTAAGCTGAACGACATGGAAGTAGCCCGTTTCAGAAAAAGGGACCGGTGCCTTACAATATTACTTTTTCGCTGAACTCACGCCTTTTGTTTGATGAGAACAGACGGTGTAAAACCATTTACTGAAGAGCGTTTCATATTAATCCCTTTGAGGTTCTCCCCGGATTCCGAAAACTCCAAAAAAGCCAAAAAGGTGACTAAAAATTGACTGGCAGAATTTTTTTACCTGAATGAAGAGGCGGCAATTTGAACATTTGAAGGCACCGCCCACTTTTTTCATATCGCATTATAGGAGCCTTAAAGCTTCATTAATATAATACAAATTATTTTTCAAGATTAAATTTCGGACCTATTTCAACCAAAACATCTTTTCTCTTAATATCGCCATTGATATCTTTAATCACGAACACTAAATAGTATCTTCCAAAGAATCCTGACCCAGGAGACCACGAGAAAATTCCATTCTTCAAAGTGGATCCTGTGGGCATTGGATAAAGTTTGTTCCCTGCTACAATGTATCCATAGATGTAAGAACCTTCATCAGAAAGCTGAATTTCAATTCTTTCAAGTTCTTTGAGTTCAATCCTTGAAATTCCTTTCTCACCTGGATGTACAATTCCAGGCTCCACATTCTCAGTGAATCCTCGTTTTACCTTTAATGACATTGAGTGATCAATAGGAATTTTCATTACTTGATTCATACTATTATACACGGCTTGCGACCTTGCTATACTTGCACTATTTGATCCGGTATTCTGAATTGTAAAATACCTGCTGCCGATACCGTCAGAATTACCACCACTGTCACTAGCAGTCCATTGAATAGTATGCACACCATTTTCATACGCTGTTGTATCCAGGTAAAAAAGGCCGATAGCTCCGTCACTATTAGCATATCCTGGGAAAAGATTGGCAATATCAACCCTGTAAATATTATAAGTGGGATGACCTATATTGACACCATTAACATAGACATTAATAGTAGAACCATCTGTTGGAATACTATTGGGTTGAGGGGTTAATACCCAACCCCAGTTGATAAAGTTTTTTCCCGATGCCATTCCTCCTTGGGTGGGAGTATCGATAGCACCAAAAGGCTTAACGGCATTGGCATTATCACAAATGATAGTTTTTGTTCCCAATGTTATTTGGTGCCCTTCTATGTCTGTGGCAATAGCATGGATTTTGAAAGTTCCATTACCACCATTAGGTAAGAAATTTGTAAGTAACATGTAACCCCATCCAGCCTGGTAATTCATAGGATAACCGGGATAGGCCTGCTCAACATCCGGCCTTGCGCCTTCAACAAATACAGCATCTCCAATATAAACAAGAGATCCTGGATTTCCTCTACAGATCTTAAGGCTTGCAACTCCGATGTCATCCAGAACCCAACCAGTTACCGGGATACTACCGAACACAGTTGAGTTATTAGCGGGTGTAGCAAATTCTCCAAAAGGTTGAATAGTTGCTCCTTGATTATAAACATTCAAGATAACCGCAATGGTTTGAGGTGAATTCAATGCATTCCCTGAAACCGATATATTCCCGGTATATGTGCCTGCCGATAAGCCCGACGGGTTCACGGATACCGAAACCACACCGGATCCGCCGCCTGCGCCGGGACTGCAGCTGAGCCAGGACTGATCACCCGCGGCCGTCCAAACCAGGGAACCGTCCCCGGAGTTTTCGATTAAAAAGTCCTGGCTCTGAGTCGAAGCACCGGAAGTTGTCGCCGCAAAAGTCATACTGCTCCTACTTAATGAGATCCAGGGCTCTTCTTCCTCATCACCACCCTCATAAGTGGGATAAGGGATTGCAATGGAAACGATATCCACGGTATACCAATCCGTATCAACCGGCGGTGTATAGGACGTGGTGGAATAATCCGAAGTATCGATGATGGTCACCTTTTCATGGGCGGCCACATAAACTTCGCTGCCGTCGGGCAAAACAGCCAGTCCTTCGGGTTCGGCATCGACTCCCACGGTTTTAATGACGCTCAACGTACTCGTATTAATAACCGAAACCGAATTACTGCCGTTATTGCTGACATAAGCGCGGGAACCATCGAAGCTGACCGCGCACCAATGCGGTGTGGTTCCTACGGTAAGGGACTTTATAACCGAGTCGTTAAAGGTACTGATAATGGAAACGGTCCCGGACCTGGAGTTGGCAACATAGACCTTCCGACCCGCCGGATCGATTGCCACCCCATAGGGACCTGAGCCCACCAGGATTGTACTCTGAACCCGGTTGTTCGAGGTGTTTATCACGGAAACCGAGTTATCGTCGTAATTGGCCACATAAACCTTAGAGCCGTCGGGGGCTGCAACAATGCCGCGGGGGCCGCTTCCCACGGTGATTTCATCAACGGTGGACTCGGTTGACAGGTCGGCAATAACCACCTTATTGGATTCCGCATCGCTCAGGTATACCCAGTCACTGTCAGGCAATGGCGCCGGCATAAAACCCAATGACGCTCCTGCTCCAAAATCCAGTTTTTTTGCATTTTTACTGCAGCCCTCATACAGGGCAATACCATCGTCATCAAAACCGAACTGTCCCGCAGGAACGACCAGGCTCCCGGTTCCGGGTTTGAAAGCCATGGCATCATGACCGAAAGAAAATGTCGGTGCATCCAAATTATCGACAACTTCTTTACTACCCGAATCCAGCATATAAATGGAAACCGGGAAGCCGTTATTGCCCATGTAAACCAGGGGCCTTTCCAGGTCTGCGGTATCCTGGAGAATCGTAACCTCTTTCAGCCGGTTGTCCGTAAAGGCAAAAATGATCCCGGTGTCTTGGTTAATCACGATATCCTGGATGCCGCCGCTTGCTTCTTCATTCATGTAAAGAATTTCAAGGATACCCGTTGACGGGTCGTACAAACCGATGGTGTTCTGATTCACATAATAAATGTGGTTGGTGTAATGGCGGGGAGCGATTTTGATGGTGGCCGAAAAGTAGGGCAGGTTGTAGTATTCGTCCGTATCGCAATCGATAATGGTAGAAAAGCCGTTGACCTCGGAGGTCGAAATCATGGTATTGTTTCCCTGGTTGTAAAAAATTTCCGTAGCATCATTGCCGGCGGATATCGATGTAATGGTACCGGTGTCCCGGTCGTAGGACTTCATTGGGTAAACCGTATATACCTTATTATCCTTCCAATTCACCCCCACACCGATGGCGCCCAAGTTGGAAACCACGGAAGTGGTTAAGGTGGAACCGTTAACAACATACATCTCGTTCGAGTAAAACCAGGGCAGGAACAACTCCTGGGTGACGGGGTTCAAGGCCATGGCCGAAAAGGCCCCGGAATCGAAACCAGGGATATAGGTAACCGCATCGGTTCCAGTATCCACCTGCCACAGCCCGAAGTTGTTTAAAACACTGGGCATCAGGTAAATCTTCCCGTGGTACTCGTCCACTTCAATAGCCGGGTCGTTGGGAAAATTCCCCTCCAGGTACTTGATAAAACTGCCGGTTTCTGCGTTTATAACCGCAACTTTTTGCAGGTTGTTTACCGATGCATAGAGCTTCCCGGAAGCGTTGTGAACCGCCAGGGTTGTGGCTGCGGACCCTAGGTCGATCTTGTTCTCCCGTGCAAAGGTTGACCCGTTGTAGGTGTAGAGATAACCGTCATATCCGGATACAAAAAATTTGTTGCCCCCCTCGTATACCGCCAGGGCCCTTGGTTTTGTCGATGAATAGCGGAGCGTTTCCAGGACCCTCTGCGGGTATAATGAGATGGTAAACCATTGACTTATAAAAAAGAAAAAAAAGACAAAAACCGATAGGAAATTCGTTTTTTCCTTCATCCCTTTTTCTCGTCTAATCATTTAAATTTTTAAAAAAACCTCTTTATGCTAAAATTTTTGTAATCGTTCACCTCATCTGAATTGATTACGTTCACTAAATATCAAAAGCAAAAACGAAAGTCAAGTTTTTTTTTATTTTTTTAATTTTAATGCTAGCCCCTTCCTCCCTCTACTTTGCGATAGTACATGCCGTACAAACCATTAAGCTGACCAAGAAAATCCGACATTCTTTCATTGTTGTTTTCTAACACCAGGTGGTAATGGTTGTCCATGACACAAAATGCAAATAAGTGGATTTTCAATTTCTTTGCCGTGCCTTCGAGCAAGTCTACAAACTGGGCTTTCTTTTTGTTTCCCGTAAAGATATCATTGCCGTCATAACCACGATTCATAGCATGGTGATAAGCACCTGGATACGTTATTCGTACTCGTTTCATGGTTTCATTTTATCACAACATCCATAAATTTGCACATTTGCACGCACCGCCCATCTTTTTTTTCATAGAAATAGCAAAAGGGAAACCACCTGGAAAAATATTATAATACAGTTTGTGGGCTTAGCGTCTTGGCCCAATGTTAACCAGTATTTCCCTCTTGGTCAACTCTTCGTGTTGATTCTCCAATACAAAGATCAGCATAAAGTCTCCCAAAAATCCTGGACCCGGGGTCCAGAAAAAAGAACCTCCACGCAAGGTTGAGCCGATTGGCAATGAGCAAAGTTTGCCATTAGAAACCACATACCCCGCGATAATATTTGATTTTGAAGCCAGTATGATCTTTAGTCGCTCGAGCTCTTCTATCTCTACCATATATAGGCCCCTCCTATTAGGAGCGATGTCAAGGGATTTCACCTTATTAAAACCCTTAACAATACCGCATGGTTCGGTATTATCAATAGGCAGAGCGCTAACCTGAACAATATCAAAGGCCATTTGGCTGGCCATCAAGTTTGCTCTTGATGACCCTAAATTTTGTATCGAGAAATACCTGCTGCCAATACCGTCAGTATTACCACCGCTGTCTTTAGCGGTCCACTGGATGGTGTGTACACCATTTGCATAGGCTGTGGTATCCAGATAAAAATAACCCACTGCACCTCCACTGTTGGCATATGTGGGAAATAGGGTTGCGATATCCGGGCGATAGATATTGTAGGCAGGATGGCCCAAATTAACACCATCCACGTAAACGTTAATAGTTGAGCCGTCGGTGGGAATACTGTTGGGTTGCGGAGTCAGCACCCATCCCCAGTTTATAAAACTGCTGCCTGTGGCATTACCTCCCTGAGTTGGTGTATCTATTGCTCCAAAAGGTTTTACTGCATTTGCATTATCACAGATGATGGTTTTGGTTCCTAATGTTGTTGTTTTGCCAACAGCATCAGTGGCAATCGCGTAAAGCACAAATGTACCGTTACCACCGTTGGGTAAGAAGTTTGTAAGCATCATGTATCCCCAACCAGCCTTTGTATTATTGGGGTATTGAGGATATGCCGCAGCCACATCAGGCCGTGCGCCTTCCACTAATGCAGCATCTCCGATATATACCAGACTGTTACCTTGCTGTCTATATATTTTTACGTTGTCAATTCCGGTGTCATCCAATGCCCAGCCAGTAACAGGTATACTACTGACTACGGTTGAGCCATCAATGGGCGTCTCAAATGAACCAAAGGGTGGATCTATTTCTTGGAGTGGACTGGTGGTGGTTGCAGAGACTTCATCACTGTACCCACTAACAACAGTGTTATCATTGTTGCTATGTGAATCGGTTTGTGTTTTTAACACAATGTAGTAAGTCGTACCTGGACTTAAACCTGTTACATCATAGTATGTATTTAATTTATCTGCTGTTATTCCTGAATATGTATAAGGTCCCCCAGATGTAGTGCTGTAATAGACTTTATAGCCACCATTATCCCCGGTATATGCAATAGGAGTCCAGGAAACCCTGATTGAAGAGGTGGAACTAGCTACCACAGATAGATTTGATGGAGCTATGGTTTGGGTATCCTCCCAATCCGGGTCTTTGCTGTTTAAAAAGGTTTGTAACGTATTATCATTTGTATAAAGACCATTGTAACCTATATCAGTCCACATAGAATCCAAATTAGTTAGATTAGTTAAACTGGTAGGAATACTCCCAGTCAGCTTGTTCGAATTCAACATAAGTAATCTCAGATTACTTAGATTTCCCAGTTCTGTTGGTATGATCCCATGCAGCTGGTTGGAGTCAAGCCAAAGCCATTTCAAATTGCTCATATCTCCAAAAACTGTGGGAATAGTCCCGGTTAATTGATTATACCTCATGGAAAACCATTTTAAATTGCGTAGATTTCCCAGTTCTACTGGGATGGTTCCGGATAACTGGTTGTATTGTAGGCCAAGATTTGTCAAATTGCTTAGATTTCCTAGCTCTGCAGGAATATTACCGGATAACTGATTGTTGTCCAGTTCAAGTACTCTTAAATTGCTTAGATTTCCCAGTTCTGCTGGGATGGTTCCGGATAGCTGGTTGTCGTCCAGGAAAAGGTCCTCCAAATTGCTTAGATTTCCCAACACTGAAGGTATGCTTCCTGATAACTGGTTGGTGTCCAGGTCAAGCCAATTTAAATTTATTAGATTTCCCAGTTCTGCTGGGATACTTCCAGATAACTGGTTGTCATACAGGCCAAGATGCACCAAATTACTTAGATTTTCCAGTTCTACGGGGATGCTTCCGCTTAGTTGGTTGGAGTCCAATTCAATTTTTGTCACATGATCGCTTTCTACTGTAATTCCATACCATGTACCTTCCGAACCATAGGGACCGAACCCATCTGCCTCCAAGGCTCCATCTTTCCATCCACTGTTATCGGTCCAGCTGTCACCGTTGGTTGCGTTATATAATGCAATTAATGCCGCACGTTCTGTACCCGGGATGGCACCGCGAATAAACCCCGACAATAGTAATACTAAACAAGCAAAAAGTAATAAGGAATTACGCCTGGTCATGTGACTTCTTAATACGTTATAATCTCCCATTTTTTTCTCCTTGCAAATTCTTAATATAAGAATTTAATTATATTGGTGATGAAACGAAGAGTCAAGTTATTTTTTATTTCAACCTGTGAAAGATGCAAAGCAACGAACCGAGCGCAGATCCCTGATGATCAATCTTGCCTGCCCCCTTTTTATTTTTGGTTGGGGGTGACACCCCCTTTTTTGCATTTTATTTTATTTGGTGGTATATATAAAACCTGTGAAACAACTTATAAAGAAGAATACCGACGAAAAGAAAAAGAAAAGATTGGAAAATATTTTAGAAACACTGTAAGAATCGAGAAAAGAGTGAATTTTAAATTAGAATTAAATATAAAATAAGGATTTCATATTATGATTAATACTGGTCTTAAAGATAAAGTGGTTATAGTAACAGGTGCAAATCATGGAATCGGAGCTGCAACTGCCTTGGCCTTCGCAAGTGAAGGTGCAAAAGTTTTCATTAATTATTTGCGTCAACCCCCCGATACATATGGTGAAACAAAAGAATCTGCTGAAAAGGCAGCTAATCCCGGACGAGCATATTATTGTAAAATGATATCTCAGTCAGCAGACAACGTGATAAGAAAAATAACCGATTCGGGCGGTGACTGCGGCGCATGGGAGGCAGACCTGTCCGAACCGGATAATATACCTGAACTGTTTAATTTAGCGGAAAAAAAATTCGGCAAAGTAGATGTTGTTGTCAACAATGCTGCTTTCGATTCTCCTGATACGTTTATCCCGGAAAAAGAATTAGAAAAAAATCCCTTTTTTGCCGATGAATATATGATGCATTCGCTGACATCGGATTCTCATGATAATCATTTTTCAGTTAACAGTCGCGGTGCAGCGTTAATAATGGCCGAATTCGCCAGGCGGCATATAGAACATAACTCAACGTGGGGAAGAATTATTAATATAACTACAGACGGGGCACGATGTCATGCTTCCAATGTTTCATACGGAGCCAGCAAATATGCGATAGAGAGTTATACCAGGTCAGCAGCTGTCGAATTGGGACCTTACGGAATAACCGTCAATGTGATTTCACCGGGTGCGATCCAGACGGGCTGGATAACAAAAGAGTTGGAAAAAGATCTGGCAAAAAGCTATCCATTAAGAAGGATTGGTACACCCCAGGATATAGCCCATGCGATAATCTTCTTTGCTTCCCGACAGGCAGATTGGATAACCGGCCAGGTTTTATATGTAGGTGGTGGTAACAGAATGTAATTACGTATAACAACCGCATGGAGTCTGTCTGGGTTCCGGTATCGCTGCTGTATCATGGCTATTTATATTTTTCAGCGTAATTATATCTCTATGCTTTCATCAAGAAGCGCTTATCGAAGAAAGATATTGTCTTGATAAATATGGTAGTGCTTACCAGGAATATCTGAACAGTGTCCCAAGATGGTTTGGTGTACCTAATAGAATTGGGTGAAAAGGTTACCTTGCCGTGATATCTTGCCATTTTCCGGCAAAATATTTTTTTACCACAGAGAGCACAGAGGCGGGTGGCACCCGCAACCCAAAAGGGCATAGGAATTCGCTTTGTGACATAGGAATTATTTCTTGGAATAAAAACAAGAAATTGAAGGAGAGTAGTACAGAGTTAACAGAGAAGAAATTTTTATATAAAAAACTCTGTGTCCTCTGTGCCTCTGTGGTTAAAAACATGATTTGGTGCCAGGCAAAATTATATGTTTTGTAGTAAAAGTGACCGATGGTTGAATAAAAAAGCTCTGATCTTAAATCTAAAAGCTCTGAAGAAAGAGCAAAAAGCTGTGACGTCAGAGCAAAATAGCTTTGACTTCAGAGCAAAAAGCTGTAACTTCAGAGCAAAAAGCTCTGACGTTAGATCAAAATAGCTCTGACTTCAGAGCAAAAAGCTGTGACGTTAGATCAAAATAGCTTTGACTTCAGAGCAAAAAGCTCTGACGTTAGAGCAAAAAGCTGTGATGTCAGAGCAAAAAGATTTAACGTTAGAGCAAAAAGATTTAATATCGATTGAAAAAGATTGAAAACCTGGTGAAAAAGCGTCTCGCCGGACACCGTTAATATCCCGCAAGACGCTCTGTAATCAAAGGTTCCAGGTACTTTATTCTTGCCATACCTGTTACACCCGCGGTTGCCTATTTATATGAAGAAAAGTTCCTGGACATCCAGAACATGTTGAAAATGGAACCATTTATCAAAACAATGGGCAATCCATACATTCCCGGCTCATCGTTAAAAGGCGCAGTACGCACGGCGGTATTGAATCATTGGGCGCAGCAGGGCCACCGGGATGAACACGATATCTTAAAAGCTAAAAAGGAGGATAGAAGAGGAAAGCTGTCCCCTGACATTGCAATGGATGTATTCAAGTTCCTTAAATTCCCGGACATACCTCTTAAAAAGGACTTTACTTTATTTTCGAAAATCTCTAACTTTCACATAAAAGATAATGAACTCCGGGAAACCAACATCCAATTGCTGAGGGAGGTTACGCGTTCGCGCAGTGATCCGTTCAAGGAATTCAGTCCCGGGGATAATCGATATGCTTTTGATCTCCAGTTGGACAGTGAGGTAATGGAAGATTCCAGGGCTGTTACCGGCAGGCGTGATTTGACATTTAACGTAATATGGAAATCCCTGGATTTTTATGAAGGTATATTAGTCAAAGAAACCCAAAAATGGTCTCCATACAATAAGAATTTACGAAGGTTTTATGAAACCTTTATGGAGTATATAAAGACCCAAAGGGAGAAGAACGGCTTCAAACTTATAAAAATCGGTTTTGGTTCCGGCTTCGATGCAGTAACTGTAGAGAAGATACTGCGTCCCGGGAAGTCTCACGGCAAGTCAATTAATTTGTTTGAAGCGCGCAGTCCATTGGGATGGGTCATGCTTTACAGGGAATAAAAAAACAAACAGGCCAGGTTGGCCTTTTAACTATCTTTGACTTTTCTGTTAATTGTTGCCTCCGGCGGCCAGGGGGGCTCTTTTCGAGAAAACCGCCCCCCTGGACCCCCTGCAAAAGCTTTTGTTTAGAGAGGAAACGAAGAGAAAAAAGAGCTTATCGCCGGGAGGCGTTTTAAATTTGTCCGAAGGACGCCCTTCTTGTTTGTAATTTGGAATTTGGGATTTGTAATTTCCCCCGCAGGGGGTGATAGGGGAAGTTGAGAAGTTAGGATGTTGAGATGTTGAGAAGGAACTGGGAAAGCTCTTTTGATTTTTTTCTTCTCTTCTTCGATTCTTCGTTTCTTCGTTTCTCCCCTTCATCTTCCTCTTGCCCTACCTATAAGGGATTGAAACGCTTTTGTTCCTGGATGTCTTACTTTTTTTGCAATGTTGATACCCTATCTATAAGGGAAGCGAAGAAAATCCGAAATACGAATATCGAAATTCGAAACAAATCCGAATGACCGAAATCCAAATGACCAAAACAATCTCCCTGAACTGGCAACATCTTAATAGATCAGGTTGACGTTAAGGTTAAAGTTGAAAATGAATCGCCGGAGGCGTTTTAAATATGTCCAAAGGACGCCCCTTTGTTTCGGATTTCGTGCTTCGTGCTTCGAATTTCCCCCACAGGGGGCTATAGGGGATTGCGACCGGAACCTGTTCCAAATCCACCTTATGCTTTCAGTACGTCCAAATGATACCCCGCTGATAGGGGAAGAGAAGAAAATCCGAAATACGAATTTCGAAATTCGAAACAAATTCAAAATTCAAATGTTCAAAATTCAAAACGAAATGCTATCTGAATTCGTCCGAAGGACGCCCCTTTGTTTCGGATTTCGTGCTTCGTGCTTCGAATTTCCCCCGCAGGGGGCAATAGGGGAAAGAAGAGAGTAGACAGTAAGCAGTAGGCAGTTGGCAAAAGAAGAAGCGACGAAACGAAGAAACGAGGAAATGAAGAGAAAAAAGAGCTTTACGCCGGGAGGCGTTTAAATTTCGTCCGAAGGGCGCCTTTTATATTATTTAAAAAAGAGTAATTCTGTGGTACAATTTACCGGGCAGATAATTAAAACAAGCCTGGAGGTCATAAAATGAGCCTGGTATCTGTAACTGAGAAAGGTCAAATCGTAATACCTGCACCTTTACGAAAAAAATTTCACATCAAAAAAGGGAGCAAGTTAAGGATAGAAGAAGCAGAAGGCGGAACCATCATTTTGAAACCTCTTTTGGATGTTCCGCTAGAAGACCCCATAGAAAAATCAAAAGGTATCTTAAAAGGAAAAACCTCACTGCTAAAATCACTACTTGAAGAAAGAAAAAAAGAGGCCATCCGTGGATAGTGAAGATAAAACTAAAGAATACGTTCTTGACAGCTTTGCTTTTCTTGCTCACCTGGAAAATGAAGAAAGAGGCACAAAAGTAACAAATATTTTAAAAGATGCCAGGGGATCGCAAAATATCATCCTCTATGCTTCTGTTATTAACATTGGTGAAGTTTACTATATTACCATGAGAGAAAGAGGGAAGGAAAAAGCAGAGGAAGTTTTCTCTCTTATAAAACTATTACCGGTACAGATTATAGAGGCTGATACCGAATTAACCATCAAAGCCTCAAGGTTAAAAGCAAAATATCCGGTTGCCTATGCAGATTGTTTTGCTGCTTCTCTGGCAATTGAAAAAGATGCATCCCTTATCACTGGAGATCCTGAATTTAAGAAAATGGAAGAAGAAGTTAAGGTAGAATGGATTTGATGTCGGATTGGCAATTAGCATCAAACGGCGAAATGCCTTTCTAATTGTCAATAATCAATTGTTAATTGTTAATTATTAATGTTTTCCGGAAATCCCCTTTTCCTCACTCATTTACCCTGGTGGCCGTTTGAAACCTTTTTGCAGCGATGGATAATCACATAAGTAAGGTGATCGTGTCGGATCTTTAAATAATACAAACTCCCTTATAGCAAACCGCTGCCACAAATCGATCAGCTCTGAACAGTGATTGCCCGGTTTAATCATTCTAAAAAATTTGGACCCCCTTTCAGGCGAACACAAGGTTCGCCCCTACACATGCGCCTTTACAGAAAAAAAGAGGACAGGTGAATTTTACTTTCCCTTTCTTGACTTCTCCGTCAAAAGCAGTAAAATTAAAATATACATACTGAACACAATGAAACCATATAACAAAGTAGGATAGGTGATAAAATGATTAGAAAAAAGATTTGGCTTTTTTTTGTTATTTTTGCGGTGTTTTCATATCTCCAGGCCGGAGATAAAGCTCCGCTCAAAGTATTCATATCAGTGGATATGGAGGGAATCTGGGGCGTTGTCCACTACAATCAGACATCTTCGTCTTCCAGCGGTTACGGTGCTGCCCGCAAATGGATGGTGGAAGATGTCAATGCTGTGGTGGCAGGTCTGCTGGAGGCGGGTGCAACAGAAATCGTGGTCAATGACTCGCACGGCAGTATGCGGAACATCATCGCTGATGATCTCCATCCGAAAGCCAGCTTGATCTCGGGGTCGCCAAAGCCTCTTGTCATGATGCAAGGAATCGATGACTCCTTTGCCGCCTGCATTTTTATCGGTTATCACGCCAAAGCCGGCAGCGCATCGGCTGTCCTTGACCACACCATTTCCGGAGGTTCGGTCCGGGCAATCAAAATCAACGGAATAGAACTGCCCGAACTGGGACTCAATGCAGCGATTGCCGGTTATTTCAAAGTTCCGGTAATCATGATCAGCGGGGATACGGAAACATGCAGACAGGCAAAATCCATTCTAGGTAATAAAATTGTCACCGTGGCTGTCAAAGAAGGTATCGGGCGATATGCGGCCAAACTTCTCCCCCCAGAGGAAGCCAGGCGACAATTGAAAGAAAAAGCCAAAGAGGCTTTATTGAAAAAAGATAAGATATCCCCTTTCAAACTAAACCCACCCCTGAGTATCGAGTTGGAACTTCACAGGAGCTCTCAGGCGGAGATGCCTTTACTGGTGCCGCAAGTCAAGTTGATAAATCCCCGCACTGTCGGCTTTTCTTCCAATGATTACCTGGAAGCTTTCAAGCTGTTGAGGGCGCTGATAGCCCTTGCCTCACGCTCATAAAGAAACTGAAGGTGAATAAAAATGTAAAAGAGGGACAGGCGAAATTTTTATCGGGTATTTGTGCAGAAAATTATTAATCAAAAGCTTTTGCGGGGATCCAGGGGGCGGTTTTCTCGAAAAGAGCCCCCTGGCCGCCGGAGGCCTTAATAGGTCCCCCATGCCATGGGGTTATTGAATGAGTTGGCCGGTGAGGCGGAGTAATTCGATTTCTTTGATCTTGGCTTCATATTTGGCAGTAGCCACGTTGCTGCGGGAACGGATCAGGTTTAATTGGGCCTCCCGGAATTGTGTGGTGGTTACCTGTCCCAGGTTGTAAAGCTCGCGGGTACGTTTGAAGTTAAGCTCAGCCGCCTCGAGATACTTTTTTTCCAGGTCTAAAACCAGTAAACTGTTTTGGTAGGATTCATAGGCACTGGTTACCTCTTTTTCCAGGTTCAAACGGGTCTCTTCTACTGTCAATTCCCGGTTTTTCTGCTGGATTTTCGCATTCCGGCTCTGTATCTTCCTCTTAAAACCGTTAAAGAGATTAAAACTCAGGGTGGCGCCGATGCGCAAGGAGGGCTCTGCGTCGTTAAGATCGATGTGCAAGCGCGGTGCGGTTTGACTGTATCCATAGGAACCGGAAAAATCCAGGCGGGGTAAAAATTGGGATCGAGCAATTCGCAGGTCATATTGGGACTGGACAGATCGCTTCCGGGCAGCCAGATAAACGGCGTTGTTGGAAAGGGCCGCGGATTTTAATTGCTCCGGGTCAAAGTCCTGGCGGAATTCCACGGTTGTATCGATGGTAAAGGGATGTTGATACTCCCGGTTCAAAAGTACATTCAGGCTGCGGCGGGTTTCATCCCATAAAAATTTCGCCTGGGTGACGGTTACCTGGTCGGCATGGTAATCCACCTGGGCAGACAGCACATCGATGGTTCGGGCCTGGCCATAAGCGGAGCGCTTTTTGGCCCGGGCCAGCCGCTCCTCTGATATGGATAACAACTCTTGCGTGATTTGCAAATTTTCATAAGCGGAAGCAGCACTGTAGAAAGCAGTGCTGACCTGCAGCAGCGTGGTTTCGATGGCATTGCGGGCCTCTAACTCACCCAACTCACCTCCCACCTGCAGCTTTTTAAATCGATAAACGTTTCCTAATCCGTCAAACAAGGTGTAAGTGACCTGGACCTGGGCATTGGTGGTGGTGGTAGCAACATCACTTGGATCCAGGTAAGTGGTGCCTGCCGAAAGACTGAACTCGGGGAGCAGGTCTGCATTACCGATATTAACATTATTCCTGGAGATGGCTGCGGTGTTCCGGGCGATCAATACCTGGTGATTTCTTTCCAGGGCAATGGTAACAGCCTGTTGAAAACTCAACGGTTCCTCAGGATAAATGAATCCCCACATCACGATGATCAATATGAGAAAAAGAATTATATGTTTCATGGGTTCATGCTTCCTTACAGGGGACTTCGGATTGTTCACGGGCGAAAATCTCCTCGCGCACAGCGGGTTCGACGGCCTCCGGTGCCAGTTTCATCCCTTTGAATAACTTGAACAAAAAGACTTTGGCATGATTTAATACCACCAGTAAAGCGGGCAGCATCACCAGGGTTAAGAGGGTGCCAAAGAGCAGTCCGTAAGCAACAGAAATCGCCATGGGCGAGAGGAACTGCGCCTGGTGACTCCTCTCAAAGATCAACGGACCCAGCCCGGCAATGGTAGTGAGCGAGGTTAAGAGTACCGGACGGAGACGGGAAAGCCCGGTTTCATAGAGAGCGGCTTTAAATTCTTTTCCCTGTTTGATCTTCCGGTTAAAAGTGCTGACCAGTACCAGTGAATCGTTGATGACAATACCGGCCAGGGCAATGGCACCGAACCAGGAGAGTATACTGACAATATACCCCTGGATGAGATGTCCCCACAACACACCGATGGTGCTGAAGGGGATCAGCAAGAAGACCACGACAGCCTGGCTGAAGGAGCGGAAGGTGACCACAACGATCAGGAACATCATGATCAGGATGGGTGGTATAACGCGGCCGATAGACCTCATGGTTTTCAGGTTTTCCCGGCTTTGTCCTTCGAACATGAAGCGGATGTCGGGATATTGCTGAGCAATTTCCGGTAAAATGTCCTGGCGGATGTCGGCAATAATATCGGGAACCGATTCCTTTTTGCTGGCGATATCGGCTTCCACTTTGACCACCCGTTGGGCGTCGATATGGTTGACTGCCATGACCCCGCGCTGGATGGAGAAGTCAGCGATTTCCCGCAGCGGGTACTCCCGGCCGCCGGGCAGACGGATGCGCATCTCCCCCAGTTTTTGGACTGAATTGCGGTCCTGCTGCGTGTAACGCACCCAGATTTTTACTTCATCGATCCCCCTGAGAATACGTTGGGCTTCACCGCCAAAAAAACCGGACCGGACCTGGCTGACCACGTCGGCGCTGTTTAACCCCAGGGCAAAGGCGCGCTCCTTTAAACGGACGCTCACCTCCCGCAGCCCGGGCGGATCATCATCGACTACATCTTTCAGCTTTTCCACTTTTTTTAGCTCGGCTTTTAGTTTTTCTTTGGCTTCTCTGAGTTGTTCCAGGTTGTTGCTGGCCAGGGCAATAGAAATGGGTTTGCCCCAAAAGCCCCGGCCGCCGAATTCCAGCTTCTCGGCTCCGGGTACCCGGCCCACCTGTTGGCGGAAGCGGTTGGTGACTTCCAGGGAATCCCAATCCCGGTGTTCACTGCTAATAAGGGTAACATTGAGATTCCCCTGGTGGGTGTCCGGACCGATGCGGCGGGCAATATCCAGGATCAGGTCGTTTCCGTCCTGGTGTTCCTCTTTGTAGATCTCGTTTACCTGCCATACTTTGGTTTCCATGTTGGCCAGGAGTTGATCGGTAATGGCCGCCGGGGTGCCGGCCGGCATTTCCAGGGTTATGGTGACGTGCCTACGTTCGATGTTGGGGAAAAAAGTGGTTTTGATAATACTGCCTTTCAGGGCACCAAAGGTAATCATTAAGAGTACCACGGGGATCACAATGGCTAATATGGGTCTACGTATGATGAAATGAAGAAGCGGCCCATAAATTTTTTCTTTGAGGGCTCGAATTGCTTTATCTCCACCCCGTTCGATAAACGTTTTTTTATTGGCTTCGACACATAGGGCTTTGGAATGGGCAATGTGCGAAGGCAGGATAAAGGTGGCTTCCACCAGGGAGAAGAGTAGTGTGGCTACGACGACAAAGGCCAGATCCCGGGTGCGGTCTCCCAATCCTCCTTCCAGGAAGAAAAATGTAGTGAAGATGACCACCGTGGTCAAAATAGAGGCGGTCACCGAGGGGAGCACTTCCGCTGTTCCCTTGACTGCAGCGGGGATGGGCTTTTCTCCTGCTTCATGGTGCTGGTAGATGTTCTCCCCAATCACGATGCCGTCGTCCACCAGTATCCCCAGCACCAGGATCATGCCCAGCAAGGACATCACGTTGATGGTGAGGTTAGAAAAAGGCGCCACCATGCACATACCGGCAAAGGAGATGGGTATGGCCAGGGACACCCAAAAAGACATTCGCATATTAAGGGAAAGAGAGAGGAACAGGAGTACCAGGATCAGGCCCAGGATACCGTTGCGGCTTAAAATGTTGATTCGTTCCTGGATGATTTCCGAGCCATCCCGTATCACATAGGCCTGGACATCATTGTTCCCGGAATTGAATTTTTCAATGTAATCCTTTACTGCCCGGGCAACAAAGAAAAGGTCTTCCTGGTTGGTGTTCTGTATGGTGACCCGTACCGCTGGCCGGCCATTGTGATACACCCGGTTGGGGTTTTCCGACCAACGATCGATCAGGTCCGCCACATCCTGCAGCCGGATAATCACCCCTTCGGGTGTCGATTTCAGCAGGTGATTGGACAGTTCCCGGGCATAGTATCCTTTGACATTAGCCCTGATCAAAAGTTCTTCTTCGCTGCCCTTTATCTTACCGCCGGTCATCCTGACATTGGCTTTTTTGATGGCCTGGAGGACCTCCTGGAACGTCAGCCCGTAGGCCCTCAGATCATGCTCCCTCAAGGCAATTTCGATTTCCTCCTCCGGGAATCCGCTGAGGGAAACCTTTGAGACACTCTCGATGGCCAACAAATCCCGTTCCGCCCGGCGGGCCAGTTGTTTCAGGTGCCGCAGATCAACATTGCCAGCCAGGACAAAATCAATGGCAAAGTTGCGCGGCTCCCGGCGATAGATGGTCAGGCGTTCCATGCTGGCGGGGAATGAACTTACCTGGTTCACCGCATTTTTTACATCCTGGAGCACCACATCGATATCATAATCGATGAGCACTTTTACCGTAATCATACAACTGTTTTCCCTGGAAACCGATTCCACCCGCTCGATCCCGGTGATTCCCTTCAGGTTATCTTCGATCTTCAGGACAATAGCCTCTTCGATTTCCTCCGGGGACGCGCCCGGGTAAAAGGCCTGGATGTTGATGGTATCACTGGGTCTCAGCGGGAAAAAAGTGGTTCTCAAGCTTTTGTAACCAACATAGCCAAAAAGAAATATAGCCACCAGCAGTACGTGTCCCAGGATAGGGTATTTGATAAAGAGACTAATGACTTTTCTCATTTTTACTCCTTTCCTGCTGACGGATTCTTTTGGGAACCTCCGCTTTTTAAGCCGGATGAGGGCATTCCTTTGGAGTCCTGGACGCTCGTTGAGAATTGGGGTATCTCCATTCCTTCCCGGGCTTCTGCCCATACTTCAGCCAAAATCTTTGTTCCATCTGCAAGACCGCGCACAATCGCCAGGTCTCCCCTTTCAGCCACCACCCGGACCGGCTTTAATACCAAAACCGAGTCTTCTACTGCATACAGGCGGCTGTTTTCCACCAGGAGGTCTTTGGCCACCGCCACCGCGCCGGAAACAGGCATACCTTCCGCCCTGGCAACCATATACATCCCATCCCGCAGCCGGGGGTCTTGCAAATGGATGTATACTTTAACGGTGAGGGATGTGGGGTCCAGGACACGATTGATCCTGCGGATATGTCCGGTAAAGGTTCCTTGAACATCTTCGCTGGTCAGGTTGACAGGTTGAGCCACTTCGAGACGGTTGGCATCAAAAAGACTGACCGAGGCTTCCATCTCGTATACCTCGGTACTGATGAACTCGCCCAATTTCTGGCCCACCCGTACCAGGGTACCCGGATTAATCAGGGATTGGCTCACCACCCCGGCAAAGGGAGCCCGGAGGGTATATTTGGACAGTGTGGTTTCCATGCCTTTGATCACATAATATTGATTGTAAATGTTCCGGGAGGCAATATAATAGCGTTCTTTGTCACTGACCGGCTCAGGCAAGGGCTTGAGTTCCTCCTGCAAATCCATGTTTTTCAAGTAGGTTTCCCACCGTTGGCTGCTTTGGGGGAAATCAATGGATAAATCGGGGAGAAGAAGCGTTAATTGATTGAGAAGGCTGCTTTTTTGAGCCAATACATTATTCTTGTACACCCGGTCATCAATTTTAATGAGTACCTCCCCCTTTTTAAATGGGGTTCCCGCCTTAAAGTGTTTGGTGGTATTCAACAAAATCCCGGAAACTTCAGCGAATAGTTCCACTTTGTCGTAGGCGTACAGGGGGCCACTCATTTCTATAGGAATTTTAATATCCTTATTCTGAACAGTGATGATAGGGATGGACTTTTGACGGGCGGCTTCAGGTTTGCGCCGCATGGGTTCTTTTTGGTTGCTGAGTATGTTGCTGATAACCAGGCCTGCCACCACCATGAGTCCGGCAATTATCCATACCCATTTGTTTTTATTCATCAGACCTCCTAACGTATCAATACATTCTTCTACGCATTACGCAGCGGGAAGGTTTAAAATTTTTTAAACAATTCAAAATACCATTTCTTGCAAAAAAGGGGGCGGCACCCCCAATCCAGGGAGAGGCTTTTATCTGCCTTTTTTCTTTTCATGGTTTTATATCTTATGGTAATCATTCAAATTTGTCAAGAAGGGAAAACGAAAATAACGCCTTCTGATTTTAAAAAAAATTGACCTACCTTATAAGGGAGAACGAAAAATTTTCGTTTCTACAATATTATAGTGGCATGAAAATAAAAAAAATTAAAAATAGGAGGAAACCATGAAAACCAAAACCTTTAACAAAAAGTTAACGTTAAAGCAACAAACCGTAGCTCACCTGGAAACTGGTGATATGAAAGTTATTTTGGGTGGAAGCGGAGACACTTGCGGCGGCTGCATCCCCAAGACAGAATTGTACATCACTTGCTGGTGCACGGAATTACACTGTTAGGTTTTGCTGAATACCACGTAGAGAAGGGAAAAGGATATGATTCGCGTCTCAACATTAAACATTTATCATCCAAATTGTCAAATGTTGAGACGCGAATCAACAGCCAGCAATTCTAAATTTGAAGTAATGGAGTTCTGGAGTCAACTATCAGGGTGCATGATTTTCAAGGTGTCGATATTGAAAAAATCTTTTAGAGCCTCGTAAAGTTCCGGGTTGTTGGTTTTCATCACGTGCGGGTTCTCGAAGAAAAACTCAACCGCAACGGCAAAGGCTTCGGCTTCATTGGTGCCTGCATAAGGCCCCAGGAACGAACGACCCTGCAGTGCTTTTTTCCATTCGTTTTGAATGATATTTCTCCAGCGTGCTACTTTACCCGGAAGCATCCGGGCAGCAGGAATACCTTCTGCCTGTCCGTCCTCCAGGTCAAAATAATGGGCCAATTCATGGTAAATTACATTGTGACCATCATCCGGGTGTCTGAAGCCCTGCTTCAAGCTTTCCTCAGAAACGATCAACGGGCTGTTAATGGATGCCTGCCCCACTCGATTTCCAATACCGATTTTATAATCCCTGCTAAAACGATCACCCGGGTACACCAGGACACCGTCTTTAATGGGCGGCTCCCAATGGGGTCTGCCGTGAAGCAGCGCAGCAAAACCCGATGCCACCAATAATTTTATTTTAATATCCACTGCCTGCCTGCGAATACTTTCAATTGAAAAATCACTCAAAAAAACACGGATATCCCGTTCAAATCGCTCCTTGCCCTCCTGGTCAAGGTGCTTATAAAAAGAGGAACATTCCGCTAATATCTGTTTCCATTCCTCCGGTATCGGCTTTTTCAATGCCCGGTATCGTTTGTAGGGCCGTCTAAGGGCAACGGAGAGATAAACCATCTCCACCAGCAGGGTGATAGGAATAAAAATCACATTTTTCGCTGCAATGGTAAACGCTGTGCCCACCACCAGGATCAACAGAGAATAAAAGGCAATAAATAAGGCATCGATTTTATAAATAATTTGCATATTCTTATTATGCCATATTTCTGATGAAAAAAACAAGGTACCTAAATTTCCCATCAAAAAAAATGTTTTTCTTGCCAGAAACCTCGCTTGTGGTCTCAAAACATGTTATAATAAGGATTTCAAACCATATAACAACTACAAACGAGGTGATATAATTATGGCACAAGGCGTTTTACCTTTCAAGGATGTAGAGTCAAATGAAGAGTGGAAGCCGATTTATCGTCATTTTGGCAATGGGATAAAGATTAAAACGAATCAGCAATGGGCAGAGGTGCCGTATGTAGGTTCTTTGAAAAGTCCAGACTTTTTTTTAATATTTCGTTCCGATTTGGCTGGTAAAGGTGAGTATCTATGATTGAAAGGTTGGCAGCTGATATTCGCCAGGCCATTGAGACCGTTACGGGCTGCCATCATCCCAAACCTGAGCGGCGGTTTCACAAGCACTCCGAGTATCTGTCCTATGGACTGAAAGTATCCGACTTCCGCAAGATGCTGAAGGAGTTTCGTCCCCGGTTCCTTGAGTGTTCATTCCAGGGTAGGTTGAACTTGGCAGTGCAATTACTCAAAGAGCATATTGGCGAACTGGGGCACGTGGGGATTCACGTTGTCTCACTCAGTGTAAAGGAACTGGGTCCCAATCATTTCAGTTTCCTGGATAGTTTGCTGGATGATTTTCGCAGCTGGTCACACGTCGATCATTTTTGTGGGGAAGTGATGATGCCGCTGTTGTGGAAGTACCGGGAAGAGACGCTTACTTTGTTGGAGGAGTGGAGCCATTCACCGGTCCGGTGGAAACGCCGGGCCAGCGTGGTGACTTTCACACGCAAGGTAGGGGAGAGCGGGGAGTTCACCGGGGAGGTTCTCCGGCTGTGCGAGAACCTGGTCCGTGATGCCGAGGATATTGTTCAAAAGGGAGTAGGGTGGGCGTTGAAGGACAACCTGCGATCGGCACCGGAGCGTATACTCCCGTACATCAAGGATTTGCGGCGTCGGGGAGTGCCTTCCACTATTACCCTGTATGCCATTCGAGATTTGAAGGGTACCCAACGTGAAGAGGTATTGAGTGTGAAGAAAGGCGCGGCATGATTTTCCTTTTCGTCTTGCATGTCCCCTTTTTTATATGATAAAATAAAAGAGTCATTTCATTTAAAGGAGGAAGCTAATATGGCAGGAACGCGAAAACCCGTGGCTTCCGGGAACTTTTATCCTGGAACCAAATCTATCCTTGAAGAAGAACTGGGAAAATATATTGAAGGCCCTGAGACCAGGAAAAAAGCAATTGGCCTGGTCTCTCCCCATGCCGGTTATATCTTTTCCGGCAGCTGCGCAGGGAAAGGGTTCGCAGCCGTGGATGTTCCCGGAATCGTTATTATACTGGGGGTCAATCATTATGGTATTGGACATCCCTTTGCCGTAGACGGCCATGATGCCTGGGAAACACCCCTGGGCCCGGCTGAAGTCCATAAAGAACTCAGGGAAAAATTGGTAACGGATTCGGAAATATTCGGGATTGATGTTAATGCATCCATCAAGGAACATTCCCTTGAGGTCCAGGTTCCTTTTGTGAAATATATAAACCCGGATGCTAAAATCTTGCCCATTACTGTTGCCGGGGGAGATGTTCAACGCCTGACAGCAGCGGGTAAAGAAATTGCAGCGCTGATCAAAGACAAACCTGAAAACTTTCTAATGGTTGCCTCCACGGATATGAGTCATTACCTCAGTGTCGAGCGTGCCAGAGAAAAAGATAAAAAAGCGATTGATAAAATCCTGCAGTTGGACCCGGAGGGTCTGTTTAATACCGTGGCAATGGAACGGATATCCATGTGCGGGGTGGCTGGTACCACCATCATGCTTTCTGCTGCCTTAGAATTGGGGGCCCAAAAGGCTGAAGTTATTGATTATACGAATTCCGGTAGAGTTATGGGAGACTACAACCGCGTGGTGGCTTACCTCAGCGTGATTGTTTACTAACGAAACTATTATTCCGGTGTTGCCCCACCGCTGGTAGTGGGCACCGTTATGCTGCCCCACGGCAATTGGATACCGAAAAACCAGTACCAGCGATCGAACTGCATATTGCGTCCCACACCAAATTGTAAATAATCCTTAAAAGCCGATATCACAACCCCCAACCCCAGTTCGTAATTGGAATCCTGGTTGAAATCCAGTGCTGCAACGTTGAGACCAAAACTCAAACGAATAAACTGGTTATAGATGAGGCTTTTGCGGTTGCCGATTTTCAACAGGACACTGTAAGAAGGCGCTGCCTGGAATTTCCTGGTCAGGGCAAGACCTTCGTTTTTAAATGGGTCTGCAAAAATCATCCCCAGTTTGACGTTTATGGATACAATTTTGTAAAGAACCAGGGTTTTATCTCCAATCACAAAGGGTTTAGTCTCCCCGGCAGGCTTTTTTTCAAATACGGCTTTCACGTATATGGAATCTCCTTCTTTCCTGGTACCTGTGCGCCTCAGATCAAGGATTCCTGTTTCCGGGATTTCGTTGATCATGAAGCTGTCGACTTTATCTCCAAGTTCCAATGCAGCTTTGGCGTGTTCATCCAGCATATAGAAACCTTTGTTGAATTGCGAAAGGAAGCTGGTTGTCTCCTTGACGATACCCTCAGCGAGATTCTTCAGGCCGGTATAACAGTTTTTGTGGATGTTGTCCAATTGTTCTCTGAGAACGGCTTTAGCTTTGGCTGTTAGTTTTTTGAGATTTTCCCGGATTTCGGTTTCCATAACAGCGAAATTATCCAGGAAATAGTCAACAGTGGTTTTCAGGTTTGCTATCAGCTCTCTTATATCGTTCATCACCTGGATATGGGTCACCAAATCAGCCGGAGATTTTTCCAGGATTTCACTTGCATCCCGGAGGTCTTTAATAATTTTCATTAAATCCTCTACCTTTGCCTGGAAGGTTTTGGTTTTGGGAAACTGGAGATCTTTGCCCTCTTGTATGATGGTATCCCTGATAGTGGTGATGGCATTGCGCCAACAATCCACAACGTTTTTCAGTTCCGCTACCATTAAATCGTTGAGTCGCTTTATATTTTCCTCCACATTGAGTAGGGCCTTGAAACCGCCTTCTTCAAAACGGTCTGCCGCATTTTTGAACTCGTTGAATTTTTTCCGAGCTTCTTCGGTGGTGGGCATGGTAAACGAGGGGTACTGGTAAAATTCACCCTCTTCGATGGTATCGAATCCTTCGATATGGACCGGGTCTTTTCCAGCGGGTTTTCGCACCAGCCACCCTCCCATCCGGAAATTAACGCCTGCATAGATGTTTTCCAGGTTTTGGCTGAGCTCTCTCAACCGTCTTCCTACCAATACGAATATCTGCCGATACGCCATATCATAACTCTCTGTATCGGCTTCCGCTTCAGCTTCAAAAGCTTTGTTGACCAGATCACGATACGTATCGTCCTCCATCAAAAATTTCAGCAAATCCTTCATTTTTCTACTGAACTCATCTAATTTTTTTTCCCGCTGTTCTTTGGTAAGACCTTTGTCTGCCTTCATTAATGCCAGGATATCCGCTTCCTTATTCAGAAGTTCTGTGAGGTGGGCGATATCGTCCAGGTGTTTTTGAGGATCTTTTATCCCGGCAAACTCGACTGCCTTTTCCCACACCACCTTCCTATTGACGGATATCAGCACCTTGCTGTTAATATCCACGATGGAAACAGTATCCGGCGATGGATCAATAACAATGCTTTTCTTTTTATTGGGCTTCATCTCCTTAAAAGTCAAAACAGTTTCTTCCGCAGCCAGGCCCATATTTCCCAGCCAGAGAAGAGACAGAACTATCCAGGTAATAGCGAGTGGTTTGAATTTTAATTTCAATAGCTGCTTCATTTGTTGAGCTCCTAACTTTTCTGTATTCCGGCTTCCAGGAATGCGAGTTCTATACGGGAAAAATCGATCTTTTCATTTGCCTTTACCACATCTTTGATGGTATCACTGAGAGAGACGGAGAAGGCGACAATCTCGTCTATCGTTTCGATAGAAAAATCGGATTCCCCTTTGTCCAGACTCACTTCCGGGTAAAGTTCCTCTTTGAAGAAAGTCTTATTAAGGACCCAGGCCACTTTGCGTTGAAAACCCTGGATTTCTACTCGTGCACGGGCGTCTGCGTATTTGACCGCTTTTTTTGCTTTTTCATCGTTCCCCAGAACCACCATCAAGATTACATCTTCTTCTTGAACAAGGTTCTTAAAAAGCTCCTTGGCAATAGAACTGTCTTCCGAAGAAATAATGACTGTTCGATTAAGTTGCATTTTGCCTAACCTCCCTTTTTTATTTTGTTTTTGTTTTTACTAGCATTTACTTTAACCAAACAAAAATAAAAAGTCAAGCTGATAATAATTTTTTTAATTATTTCCGTTATATCGAATGGGACCCAATCCAGGTGGTGAAATGGAAATAGTGAACAAGGCTTACCTATCTCACAGAAAGATTTCCTATCGTACAATAGGTCATCCTGGTTCAAAATAAGGATTTCCTCATTTTCAACGAGGATTTCTTTGTTTTGCACAAGGTTTTCCTATCACACAATAGGTTTTCCTTGTCTAGGACAAGGATTTTCTATCCCACGGTAGGACAACCTATCTCAAGAATAGGATTTTTTTGTTTTTGACGAGGATTTCCTATAAAAAAACAAGGATTTTCTTGTTTTGAATAAGGATTTCCTATCACACAATAGGTTTTCCTTGTCTTGGATAAGGTTTTTCTATCCCACGAAAGGACAACCTATCTCAAGAATAGGATTTCCTTGTTTTAGATAAGGATTTTCTATCCCAGGATAGGACAACTTATCTCAAGAATAGGATTTCCTTGTTTTAGACAAGGATTTTCTATCCTGCGGTAGGATTTTCTTGTATTGCACAAGGATTTTCTATCTCACGGTAGGAAATCCTATCTCCAGGTAGGTAAAGAAAGTGGGATTTTTTCGTGTGATACTTTTTCTCTTTTTCCGTCATTTGAATCCTTTGCTGGAAAATAGGTTGAAATAATTTTAAATTGGTTTATAATAATACCCGTATATAGGATGATTGAATATGATTGAAAATGCAGAACAAATAAAACATATTATTCGAAAAGAATACCCTTACCTTAAGAATCAATTCGGCATTAAACGAATTGGTCTATTCGGCTCCTATTCCACCGGCGTCGCAAACGAAAATAGTGATATTGATTTAGTTGTAGAGTTTGATAAGCCTATCGGCTTTAAATTTATGACGTTGGCTGAATATCTTGAAACCAAACTGGGACGTAAAGTAGATTTACTTACTCCTGAGGGAATCGCAAATATCCACGTCAAAAGTACGGCGGAACGCATAAAAAAAAGCATTATCTATGTCTGAAAGAGGAATGAAACCCCGGGCTGAGAAAGGCAGGGAGATATTGAAAGAAAGCGGAGCGGAATTGATTATTGCCCAGGGCATTCATAACAAGACGCTTTGTGTGGATGACGTATACCTTGCCAAAGGCTCTTTCAATTGGTTATCTGCCCCCAGGAATCCTTCCAATAAATATTTTCTTCACAATGTTTCGCTTGGTTACAAGGGAGAGAAGGTGGCGGAATTTATTCGTCAGGTGTCCTCTGAGATGGAATATATCGCTAAATTGGGGATGAAAACATGAATGGAGGTTAAGAAGTGGCATTCGGACATTTGGGGCGTGTTGACGCTTTTGTAACAATGTGCTATATTTATAACTAGAGGTACTGTACCATGAATCAACAGCAAGTAATTGAAAAAAATTTAAGTATCGAAATGAGCCCGGAAGAATACGAAAAGATAAAAGTATTTGCAGCTTTTCATGGAAATACCATCAATGAATATATTCTTGAAAGCGTTAGAGAACGAATGCGCCAGGAAAGTGAAAAAAAGGACCTGTTAAAGATAACAACTTCCATAAGTCCTGTACTGAAAGAGCTGTGGGATAACGAAAGGGATGCTGCTTATGACGAGTTATAAATGTGGGGATATCGTTTTGACGAAAGTTATCTTTTCTGAAGGCGAAGGCGTTAAAAAGCGTCCCGCTTTAGTGGTAAGCAGCGACAGGTATCATAAAAATAGGCAGGAAATAATTATTGCCGCAATAACCAGCAACATTTACAGGTCTCTTACCGGAGATACCAGGATAAATCAGTGGGAAGAAGCCGGACTTCGATTTCCGTCTGTGGTTACGGGTATTTTTCAAACAATCAAGAAAGATATGATTGATAAAAAATTGGGAACTCTTGGCGAAGAGGACTTCCGGAAAGTAAAAGGAAACCTTAAACAAGCATTAGGAATCTATTAGAACCGATAGATAACGATAAACCATGGATATTGAAGGACTTTTAAAAGAGCAGCATGAAGAGATTCTTCGGATTGCCGCTAACCATGGAGCCAGGAATGTGCGAATAATGCCCCTTTGGGGTTGTAATCGAAACCCTGTCATGGCATAATATAAATATGGCTGCAAGAAGAAAACGTTTAATTAGAAAAACATCAAGAGTAAAAGGTAAATCCAGGGATTTAAAGGCTGGAGTTGCGTGGTATAAACCCGAACAGTGGGAATTACTAAAAAAAGTCTCCCAGGATCGCGATGAGCTTGAAAATACATATATGGAATGGCTTGAATTTGCACAAGAAAAACTCGAAGAACTGGAAAATATGGGTATGGCATTAGAGAAGGTAGAAGTCGATGTTGAAGACCTGGTAAAGTGGTGTAAAAAAAGAAACCTTATGGTAAATGGCGAATCCCGTGCGGCTTTTGTGAGTTATAAACAAAAAAACCAGGAGACAAAGAAATAAGGCGTGGGAGGCCAAAAATCCGCCCGGGAAATTTCAGGATGCTTTGGCGAATGCGTGCGTTATAGATTCGGGAACTTCAATGGGTAAAAAAAAGTCACGGGGATAAAGATAATCCTCCCCGGATTCGTCAACAACCCGTATAAGCCCATGACCCTCGGCATCCGCATCAGGAAGGATTTCATATAGCTTCCTCAATTCGAGAGAAGCCGGGTATCCTTTATTCTGAACGCATACGACATATTTTATTTTTTTCATAACCATACCTCATTTAATAAGGCGCTTGATTTTCAGTTCCTTACGCCCTACACTGGTCATCTCATACCAGTGAATTTCGGCCATGCTAAAGGTCCCGTCTGGCAGTCGAACTATAGTCCTTCCTTTCAGTTTATGGCACGGATTTCGCACCACTTGACTATCTGCTGGTATCGCGAAAATACGCCCAACGGTCTACATCAAATGGATTAATCATCAGCATCTCTTCATTACGAATCAGCAAGCAGTACGGTATCACGTACCTCGACCACCAAGTGCGAAGTCGATCGATATCAAAGATATCATTCATAGCAGTGACAACGAGAATATCCCATAACTGGGCCTGGGGAAGATTGTCCGATTTGAGCCGTTCAATGGCGTCTTCACGCTTGTACCCGAACCGCTCCGTTGCAGCCGCCATGAATTCATATACCCTGTCACGGAGCTCATTCCATGGAAGGTAAGCATGACAGACTTTATGAAGACTGCTAGATTGGAACTCAAATCCTTGTAGCGAATGGACATCCGCATTCCAAGCAAGTGCAACCTCACCGGAATATTTTTCAGCCCTCGGTCCCGAGAGCAACCGCAGATTATCCAAATGGTGGGACACTGCAGCAACAACCGTAGTACAGAACATGTCTTCCATTTGGCTATCGGAGAACCCGACACTCTGCATCAAAGAGAGGTGCTTTGCCAATGTAGGCGCAATCTGATCAAGCGTATCTTCGACCTCACCCAAACGATCGACTGTTTGGGAGTACTTCGCACCCTCACACTCAACTCTGAAGTACCTACCAGTTCCTTCACTGAAGTCCAGCATGGTGAACCGTCTATGATAGAATGGTTTCTTGGAACGGAATACCTGTTCTCTGGTCATGCAAGTTGGACGCAATAGGCCTTCCCCTTCGCGAGTCGATTGTAAAGAAAACGAAATATAATTTTCCTGTGAATCTGGCGTCGTTACCTCAGCATGAGGCACATCCAGATGACTTTCCTCTCCAGCGAGAATGCCGGTCAACCACTTCTCTATTGCATTATTCTTTGTCTCCTCGGGTAGTTGATCAAGAAGTATTTCCTTGGCCAAAAGGGCGATGTCTTCAATCGGCTCGGCCTCAACGTACGTCCGAAGAGCAGCGGCTTCATCCTTAGTCAGCCTGTAGCCCTTCCGGGTTGCATTCAGGATGACAAAGAGAAGGTTCTCACGTGCCCACATGTTGTGAGGAGTGCTTTCATAGATTATTGGAGAGTTGAGCCAGCCTAGAACTCTTTGCCTGAAAATTAGGGATGTTCGGAAGCACTGCTTCGCTTCACTCCAGAAATTGTCTGACTTACCAACTCTTGACCACGGTATGTTTCCTAATTCGTATCCTCTTCTTTCGATTTCACTGAGAACAGCTGGGTCGATCTGTCTGTACTTTGCTAGTGAGTCCTCACTTACACATAGGGGCAAGAGCTTGTCGCGGAAATACTGGCCAGCCTTCTCCATTGCTGAGAGATCGTTGTAATCAACGACCATCACATTCCTGCTCATAAGCAAGCGCTGATCGAATCCCTGACGAGTACTTACGAGCACTTCATCTATTTCGCCCGCTGGAACCAGGCTGAAGGAAGGACAATGTAACAACTGGCTGTCTCTGTGCATGTAAAGCATGACTTCGCTAACAAGCTGTCTGGTCCTCTCATCGCGGATAAGTGTGCTAACATGCATAAGTTCTCGTAGTACATTGTGATTGAAAGTGAAGCCGTCTGGTCTAGAAACATCGAACAATATAGCTGCTGTCCGTTGTACTGTGTCGCGGAGTTCGGCAACCCAGTCGGCAACCGGATAATCAATTCTCACTAATCTCGCAAAAGATGAGACTACTGAACTCACCGTTTCCTGGTAAAAACGATCGATCAATTCCGCTTTCCCGAACGGCATACAAACCAATACTGAATTGTTATGAAAAGTCATCCTCAATCCTACCCGTTGACTGTGACCTCTTTGCCAAACTAATTACAATAACGCATTTTAATTAACACAATGGAGAAAAAAAGTCAAGAATTTTCAAAAATAATTTCAGTCATCAAAAAAAAGGACGGCGGAACAAAGTAAGGAATTATGTTTTAATAAAAAGGTAACAGTCGAAAAATCCATAACGATTTATTCATACGAGGGGTTTTTGAAGTGAATTTTTACGTTTTTACGCACAGTACCAGGTCCTAAAATTAAAAACCGGCCTTCTTTTTAATCTCTTTGGATGATACATTACGCTCAGAGTCAAAGTGAATAATAAGATGCGCATTCTTTCTCGATGGAGCAACATTATTTTTTATGTCAGGCACAATTCCCTTCTCCCAGTGGGTATCCATCTCCATCAAAGTTCTCTGTTTCTTAGAATCTTTTTTCGTTTCCTGCTCGTATCTCCATTCTTTTATATCAGATATTTCAGCGTCGAGATAAATTGAAAAGTCTACAAACTGTAATAGATTCCCCAATCTTTTCTCACTACTTATAGCATATAGCCCTTCAAATATTATAATGTCAATCCCATCAAAGTTTACTTCTTCTTTTATTAATTGACTATCCCCAACCTGAGGGTCTCGAACGTATCTTGTTATAGGAATTCTTTTCGCCCCTTCCTTAATTTTATTAAAAAATGTTACTAAATCTTCCAATCTTACGTGATTCTCATCCCACTCTGTCCCCAACTTACGCCGCTCTTCACGACTCTTGAAAAAATCATCAAATCCAATGATTTTCACCTTTTTCTTTTTTATCTCAAGCGTTTTCTTTATTTCTTCTGCAAATGTGCTCTTTCCTACTCCTGCACATCCGGCAATACCTACAATATATGGATGTTGACGATTTAATTTTATGTAATCTGCAATGATAAGTTTGCCTATTTCATCGATGGCATTATTAAGACTATTATTCCCTTTTTTATCCAAATTTGACATTTTTTAGTCTTCATCAAAAGATAGAATCAATATTCAATATAATACTTTTAAATAATTTTGTCAATTTTGTTTCAGGAAAAATAAAACAATTTGCCCTTGTTATATTTTTTGCCTCCTCAAAAGAATTTGTGGGTAGACGAATTGCATGGTTGCCTTATTGGGGCTTAAAACATTGTATTTCGTCTCCACCAATCTATCAACAGCAGGCCCTTCGGGTGGGCAGCCTTTCGGCGTTAAAAGCAAAAAGCCCTTNNCTTCGGGGCTGCCCACTGTTGACAGATTGGCGGAGCCGAAATCATTTCCAGTTAAGCCCCAATAAGATAAAAAATATTTGACCATCAAGTATTTCTATTAACCAATTGCTCCTAAACCTGTTGTTATTAGTAGTTTCGGCGCCTATTGTTATCATTTTCACCCACATATTATTTTGAAGAGGCAAATTTTTTTGTCTGACACCTTTTTCAAATGCCCTCGACAAGAACTCTCCTACCGCACGGGCACTCTGAAAAAACTAATGCCCTCCGTGCGGATCTACTAACCCATAT
>WVZO01000268.1 GCA_011772425.1 Candidatus Aminicenantota bacterium | reverse complement strand
TGTCAACTTTTCCTTTTACTATAATAGTATAAATAATAACTCAAACCGTTACCAGGAACCAACAATGAAGTCAATCGCAGCGGTTAATTCCTGAGTGTCAACTTTTCACCTTAATTCCCAGGCTCTCAAGTTTCTGCGGGATGTCTGCCAAAGCGACCCGACATATCCTCTTGAAATCCCCCATCCAGGCCATAAATTTCTTAAACGCCGAGTCCCGGTCTTTTGTCGCCCGGACTGTCTCACCTTTCAACATCTCATGATGAGCCGCGGATTTTTCCACTTCATCCACCAGGCGGAGCCCCTGTTCCAATTCTTCATCGGTTACCCCGAATCCCGACAACTTCTCCATGATCTCTTCATTGGCCCGGGCATTGGTGTAAAACTGTCTGGCTTCTTCCATCCAACCGGATAAGTCACGTTTAGACCTGCCTTCCATTGCCAGAACTATCAACAAGGCCGGGTATTTGCCCAAAGCCACCCATGACACCTTCCGGAACGTACTATATTTTTGTTTTGCTTCTTTCAGGATTTTTCGATAAATTTCCCCGGCTTTTAACTGGTCCGAATATTTCCTCTTTTTCTTTTTGCACAACCGGTCCACCCGGCCGTGGNNCAGTATCTCGTTATCTTTTCCGGCATTGACTATCGCTATTATTGACCGGTTCAGAATATCTTCGATCCATTTACTGCCTAAAGACATTGCCTTCTCCCTTTTTATTCCAAGGGTAAAAAATGACAATTTGATAAAAAAAAATGGTATTGTACCGCAAAGTAATGGCATTGTACCGTAATATAATCGTATTGTACCGCAAAGTAATGACATTGTACCGCATTATAATCGCAGTGTACCGCAAAGTAATGACATTGTACCGCATTATAATCGCAGTGTACCGCAAAGTAATGGCATTGTACCGTATTATAATCGCTGTGTACCGGTACACTGCCATTACTTTACGGTACATCATGGTTACTTTGCGGTACATCGTCATTACTTCAGGGTACATCATCATTACTTTACGGTACATCGTGATTACTTTACTGTACACCATCATTACTTTAGGGTACACTGCCGTTACTTTGCAGTACATCGTCATTACTTTGCGGTACATTGTCATTTTTCAGCCTGATTTTTAATTAAAGGGCTCCGTGTTAGGAATGTTGTAAGGATTGAACGACAGGGATTGCAGCAAACCGGGACCTCTTCAGGGTCCCGGCTTAACTGCACGATGATTTAGGACTTTACTTTGATCCCCATTTTTTCCAGCAATTGTGGCGAATCAGCCAGTGCCACCCTGGCAATGGCTACCAGGTCCGCTACCCAGGCTTCCAGTACTTCCAGTGCATCATCACGCAGCTTTGTCGCATGTTGGGCATCACCGGATTCATGGATTTGCTTGATTTTTAAATCGTGGACATCTAAAACCTTCTGCTGAGCAGCGGTTAAAATTTCCGGTGTCAAGCCGAACACACTCAGCAAAGGGGATGCCTCCGGGTGTTCCAGTACCACGGAGTAGAACTGCCGGGTCTGCCCCAACCAACCGGTATAAGTGATTTTGCGCTCGTCATTCAATTCCGCCTCTTTGAGGAGATAGCCGTGTTTTTTAAAGGCTACCCGCGCCACATTGACATGCTGCATGACCATTTTATCGACTTCCGCTAACGCCTTTTGCAAAGCCTCGGTTGCAGCAAATTGTTCACCGTATTCTTTTTTCTGGAATTTTTGCAGGTCGAACGCCGAATTATACAACTGCAGCCCTTCAGAAACCCGGGGTTCAGTGTAACCGAAGGGAAGCAAAGCAGCGTTGATCTTGCTGTCATCTCTGACAGTAACAATTTTCAAATGCGCATCAGCCAAACGGGCATCGATGGCTTGATTATCAAGCAAAATCATGTTAAACCTCCTTTTTACATTTGTATTTTTTTCTCAAAAGTGAATTTATACTACACAAACTTGAAAATGTTAAGGATTTATTGAAAAAAAAATCACAAAAGCGAAAATTTTTTAAAACTTCCTCTGTGCTTCGATTTTGCCCGGCTGGTTTTGGGGTTGTAAAATGTTCCATTTTGGGTTATATTGTATTTTTTTAAAGCAAAACTTTCTTTAAGGCAGACAGGCAATCATAACAATGGTACAAAAGTACAGGCAATCTCGCTTTTCCATTGATATGGAAGAGACCGGAAAGCGGCTTAAGGAGTTTCGAACTTCGCTGCATATTACTATCGCTGAACTCTCACAGGAAACCGGTCTTTCCCTGGGAATGATATCGGAAACCGAATCCGGCAAGAATAAACCGTCTCCAAACCTGATGTTAGCCCTGCACGAGTTGTACGGGTTGAATATCAATTGGCTGTTAACCGGTGAAGGGCCAATGGTGGTGTGGGGGAAAGTAACCGGGCCGCCAAAAGATGCGAAAGGGGAACCTACGCTTGATATGGACATGCTTATCTGGTACGCGGAACGGTTACCGATTGTAAGGTATTCGATTTTAAGTTTTTTTATCGATTTTTTTTACAGGAATAAGCAAATGCTCGAAGACCTTTTAAAGGAAATGAAAGAATCCGGTCATCCCGACTAATTTATTTTCTTTTTTTGTGGTCTTTTATGTTTTTTCTGCCTTTTTGGGGGTAAACGGTTACTTTTTTCTTCAGAACATGGTATTATAAGGGCGGATAATTGAAAAATCGTGTTTTGATGTTGGAGCCCTCTCCAATGAAAGACGTGGATAAGACAAAAGAAGAATTAATCGAAGAACTTGCCCGGTTGCAGCGGGAAAACGCAGAACTGAAGGCATCTGCGGATGAACTCAGACGGGTAGAGGATGAACTGCGGGTCCTGCATGAAGCTGCGTTTGAAGGAATCATGATCCACGAAAAAGGTGTCCTGCTTAAGGCCAATGAACAATACTACCGAATGTTTGGCTATGAACCTCGTGAATTGGTTGGGAAACAGGTCATCCCTTTAACAGTTGTACCGGAAACCCTGGACCCTCAGAAACGGAGGGTTACGGATGATGGGGTAACGACCTATGAAATCCAGGGAATGAAAAAAGATGGCACGACTTTTTTAATGGAAGTCAGGGGTAAGTTGATGGAGTACCAGGGCCGTAAAGTAAGGGGAATTGCTGTGATGGACATCACGGAACGCAAAAAAGTAGAAGATGCTTTGCGAGAATCAGAAGAAATGTTACGGTTTCTTTCCACTCGCCTTTTTGAAGCCCATGAGCAGGAGCGAAGTCGCTTATCAAAAGAACTCCACGATCAATTGGGGCATGACCTGGTGCTGTTTAAATCCTGGCTGCGTTCCATTGAGAAAAAACTGGAAGAACGGCAAACGTTACTAAAAAAAGAATGTGAAAATACCATTGCTGCTGTGGATGAAATTATTGAGAATGTGCGCCGCATTTCCAGGGACTTGATGCCCTCTATCCTGGAAGACCTGGGACTTGTGGCGTCTATCCAGTGGTTAGTGGAAAATTTTTCTGATCAACACGCCATCCAGGTCACCCTGGACCTTGCAGATATCGATCATCTTTTTTCCCGGGAAGCCCAGATTAATCTTTATCGTATTTTCCAGGAAATCCTTACCAACGTATCCAAACACGCCTCTGCCACTCAAGTATCTGTGGTGGTGAAAGAAGAAAATGGTGATATCACGTTCCGGGTACGAGATAATGGCAAGGGATTTGAACTCAGTAAAGTCAGGGAACGTAAATTCAATACCAGGGGAGTTGGATTGACTGCTATGACAGAACGAATACATATGTTGGGAGGAACGTTTGAAGTACACAGCCAACCGGGAGAAGGTACGGAAATAAGAATTAGAGTACCTATCGAAGAAAAGGAGGTCTAACATGGGTGATGGTGGACCCTATCGAATTGTTTTGGCTGACGATCATGTGATTTTTCGACGAGGGATTAAGGGCCTAATTTCACAAAACCCGGATCTTAAAGTAGTGGGTGAAGCCGGTGATGGCATTGAGCTGCTAAACCTCTTGCAAAGAGGACTGGAAACCGATATGGTAATCCTGGATATCTCGATGCCCAACCTCAGGGGTATTGAGGCCACTCACGAAATAAGAAGTATTATGCCCGAAGTCAAAATCCTGGTGCTGACCATGCACAAAAGTAAAGAATATCTCTATCATTGCATCTCGGCAGGCGCCCAGGGATACATGTTGAAAGAAGATTCGGAGGTGGAACTTTTTTCTGCTATCGAAACCATCCGCAAAGGAGATATGTTTGTGTCCAAACTCCTTACCAGGGAGTTGACAGAAGACATTTCTAACTTCTATCGTGGAGACGGTCAAATTCCCACTGATCCGTTGACTCCCCGGGAACGAGAGGTATTAAAGATGGTAGCCGAAGGTAAATCCAATAAAGAAATCGCTGATCTCTTATATATCAGTACCCGGACTGTGGAAAATCACCGGTCTAACATAATGAATAAATTGAAGTTAAGAAAAACCGCTGACCTTATCCGGTATGCCGTCCTGAAAGGATATGTGACGAAGTTGTTTTGATAGTATTCCAAATTCCAAGGGGGGTGGCACCCCATAAGCGCTAACTTAATAATTATCCAAAGGCTTTTTATTAAACAAAAATTTTTGTGGGGGTCCAGGAGGCGCCACTAGAAATAATATCAACAAAGTTGATATCAGAAAAAAATATTATACAAGGGGCAAGTGGCAGCCGCGTCCGCGCGGTTGTCACTTGTCGCCCTCCATGCGATTGTTCGGTGACAAATCAGTGTGTTTAGCCTTCGGGTCCTCACTGGTGTCACCGGACTTGATCCCCTGGGCAAGTTTGAAAATCCGATCTGTCTCCTCAATGTGGAGGCCGAGCCTCTCGGCCAGTAGCTGTATGGACGGTGTGAAGCCTTCTTTCTTGTTGGTTTCCTGGATCGTCTCATGCACGAGTTCGACCATATAGGATTCGTAGTCTTTGGCGTCAACCCATAAGTCATTGAAATGAGAAACCAGGATGTGTGCCAGATACTCACTCTCTATCAGGTAGCCATGTCTGCTCTCCTTCTCGGGATCACCGACCGTGAGCACTATCTTCTTGCCGTCAACGACCTGGAATCTCGTGTCGTAAAATGAAATGAGTCTACTAATCCGCACCATGGCCCCAGCACGTTGGCGACAATACAGGCGTTCTGCTTTGTTGTCATGCGGTGGGCCGAGGAAACGGATATTCTCGGGACTCATCTCGCCCTCGTCTTTCTTCTTGGCGATGGCCTCAAGCAATGGCCCCATCTCCTCTTCTTCCTCAGGTGTGTGAAACGTGTAGGTAAGGTGCTCAATCGATTCTTTTGCGTGCATTGCGGTCTCCGCCAGCATCATGAGTAGTTCCTTACGTTCAAGCTCGGTCACTTTCTGCATCAGCTTCTCGGTGGCCTCGGACAACCGTTGGTTGGAGCGTAGGACTTGCTCGGACTTAAAGATTTCCACCACGATTGCGGCGAAAACTAGAATTTCGAACACCCTTAACATAACTATGAGAATATCGTACATCTCTCATTCTCCTCGACTTGCTATCAGGCCTAGACGGAATCCACGATCATGGGATGGCTGGCTCTGCCAATCAGCCACAATGTTACGAACGTGCTCCTGTGTTCGTAGATGGGAGATATCGACAAAGAGAATTCCTCGCTTCCAAACNNCGGCTGCGACCCGGCTAAATTCCTGATCATTGTAGATTACAACGGGATTAGTGAAGACATCGGTCTTCAGTTCAGTGCACCACGGTTCCCCCTTGGGGAGCATGCTGCGGAGTTCATCTCCGTCGAAGTAGTGCTCCCATTGGTATTGTAGCACTCCGCCTTCCTGCAGCACAGACTCCTCATCAAGTATCCTGGCGTATTCGTTATCGCGCCAGCGTCCCGCCGTGGCGTATAGCCGGTGAATCCCGGAGCTTTGTACGGGTCGATGAAGGATGTAGCCCAAAAGGCTATTAATGTTGGGAGCGGTTATGATTATGGTCCCTTCCGGTCTGGTGACCCTTGCCATCTCCTCGATTGCGCGAAAGCGCTGCTCTCGACTCGGAATGTGATCGATCGAGGAGAAACAGACGATGAGGTCAAAGGAATGGGTCTCGAACGGTATCTTGCGAAGGTCACCCCGTCGAAGGGTGATTGCCTCTTCGATATCCAGCTTGCGCAAAGTTGTCTTGGCCAGATGGCACATTTTAGTGGAGAAATCAAACCCCGTGGTTTCGTAGCCAAGACCATGGAGGAACGCGAGGTCGTAGCCTATACCGCACGCAGCATCGAGTGCGCGCATGTGTCCTTTGGGAGGAGGGATTAAAGAGTGGTCAAATCTTTTCTTCTCGGAGTACAGGATGCTCACCTTGTCTGGATAGTTCTCAGCGATCGAGTCCCAGAATACGTTTAGATTGTTCAATGGCATCGTCATTGTTGTGTTCCTTTCACCGAACTTATCATTATACGAAATTCGCATTCTGTTGGTCATTCCATTATCCTAACATAAAATAAAGAATTTTACAATCTTTACAATCTTTTTTTAAATGAAATAGTAGGAAAAATTCAAAAGTGAAAAGGAAAAGGGGACAGCCCAGTTTTGACTTTTTGAGAAATACTGGTGGCTCGCCGAAGGGGCATAGTTTTTTTGTCTTGAACATTTGAACATTTGAATTTCGGATTTGTTTGAAACAACGCGATTTCGTGCTTTGTGCTTCGGATTTTCTTCCTTATAGGTATTTCTACCTATATAAAAATGAGTATTTATTGTCATTGACAAACC
>WVZO01000025.1:10355-10543 GCA_011772425.1 Candidatus Aminicenantota bacterium | reverse complement strand
GGGAAGGGTAATTGTAAACAATCTTCCATACCGGGAAGCGATTTTTGTGCCAACTCCTCTCGTACCGCTATATATCTATATTCCAAACCCTTCTTCTTACGCGCTAACCGATTGGGAACAAAACATACTTCCGCCCATTCATGACCACTCTCAACTACCTCTCCTCTTCCTCTCACCACCTTATGAAC
>WVZO01000025.1:9974-10241 GCA_011772425.1 Candidatus Aminicenantota bacterium | reverse complement strand
TCTACATTACCATCACGAAATTCACTATGTAATACCATCTCCTGCTCAAACCACCATACATTAAAACCTTGATAGGATTTATTCCCCTTATAGCATTCTAAAGCGCTGCTCTTATGGCTTTCTGTAAAAGTGGCATCGATGTCAAGAGTGGCCGTGCTGCTGGGGCTCTTATCCTGGGCAAAACATATAAGCTCAAAGTTGATAGAGGGAAATTTCTGCAAATGTTCATTGGCAGCTGGTACAAACGATTTACCCTTGCCACGCTTC
>WVZO01000025.1:0-9935 GCA_011772425.1 Candidatus Aminicenantota bacterium | reverse complement strand
ACCGTATTCTTCATTACTCTACGCCAACGACGCTGGATTCTCTCTCGACGACGGCCAAACGCACATCGCAATTCCAGCATCTTCAATATCCGACAGAATCCCTCATCTCTCTCTAAATACTCAATATCCGATACACTCTCCCCCCCGGCAAGATTTAATAGCAGAAGCGCAAATATCACCTGCTCATCTGTCCAACCCTGCTTATCCTCTTTAATTTTAAGATGACGGCTGATGAGTACATCCATTCTCAGAACTTTGAATAACTCCAAATATAACAGTAACCCACATAATCCCGTTAAATTTTTTTCTTTTTTTTCTTCTTCATACTTGAAAGGTAAAAGACCTTGTGGCATAATTAATTCTCCTCGTTTGTTGGTTTTATTATTCTTTGTAAACCTTATTATACCATCTTTTAAAGCCACAAACGAGGATTTTTCTATCTTTTTTTACAAAAAAGCCAAGATTTTTTACATACCGTTAAATATTCTCAATGAGTTCATTCACGAAAACTTTAGGGGGCAGTTTTAGGCGCTTTCTATATCCCAATAGATAACAATGATGAGCGTCTTGGAAAAAATATTTTTTTTTGATGGTGAATTACGGAAATACTTATGGAAAATATTCGACTGTCTCCCGTCACCACCCTTCCATCTTTTCTTATGCCAAAAATTCAGTGATAATTACTATCCATTTACGTTATAATGCGCTTGTTAACCAATTTAGTTAAAACAAAACGATAGTCACGTTTTGGTCACGTTTGGCTTCAGTTTTTAAAATCGCAGGTTTTGAAAAGGCTGAAAACCTATGTTTCACTGTCTTTTACATTTCGGCCCGATCAATAGACTACTGGCCACCGGAGCCAGCCTCCTGGCGCTCCCGATTGCAGGGAAGGACGTTTTCCCATGCTTCAAACCTCCTCATAAATGTCAAACAATAAGCCAAAGAAGGCACATTCGTGCCATCCGGAACAGATTTCTTTTCCTGGCGACTTTTTCTTTGGGACCGCCAGGACCAATTACACCAAAAACGAGAATGGTGAGACCCTTCCCAATATACATGCGTTGAATGTATTGGCCGGGTTGTTTGATGTATCGCTGGATTGGCTGCTTAGCGGCAAAGGACCTATGTTTTACAAGGAAAAAGGAGAACAAGCCGGGGACCTGGAAACACAAGAGGTCTTCGGTTCCCAAATAGCGATGAAGGATGTGAGAGGCCTGGTGGAAGACATGGATCGCATCCCGCTGCTGCGCTATGAAGTGTTGAGTTTTTATTATCGATTCAAGCGGGATAATAAAGAATTGGTAGAAGAAACCATGAAGGAATAAGGAGGGAGTCGGTCCTGAAAAATAGTTTTATCTTTCGCCGTCAGGCGTTTAAACTATCGCCCGAAGGGCGCCACTCTCTCCTACCGCACGGGCACTCTAAAAAAACTGCTGCCCTCCGTGCGGATCTACTAAACCATATTTTTATCTACAGGATGGGCAGAAAATCGAAAAAAAATAAAAAGCTTCATGCCTGCCCATCCTGAAACTCCTATAAAACTCTATCAGAACTTTTTTTTGCCTTCGGCGACCAGGGGGTTCTTTTGAAAAACCACCCCCTGGACCCCCGCAAAACTTTTTATTAGAATGCGTTTTTCTTAAGTCAACAGTATTGGGGCCTGGCCCCCCCGCAAAAGCTTTTTATTCTTTCTTTTTGCTGACAGATATGATAGAATCCAAATGGAATGTGAATATAGTGGATTTTATCAAGGAGGTGTTGTTATGGATTTTTATGAAGTTGTAAAAAAGCGCCAATCGGTAAGGGTCTACAAACCGGATCCCATTCCTGGAGATGCGTTGAATCGTGTCCTGGAAGCTTTTCGGGCAGCACCGTCATGGGCCAATACCCAGGCCTGGGAAATCATCCTGGTTACTGATGAAGAGATCAAAAAACGGTTACAGCAAACAGTTTCTGAAAGCAATCCTGCTCACAGCGCCATCGTGGATGCGCCGGTATTGGTTTGCGCCGTTGGTATATACGGCCGCTCCGGTTTCTACAAAGGAAAAGAAACCACCGGACGAGGCGATTGGGTGATGTTCGATATGGGAATCGCCGCCGAACACCTGGCCCTGGCAGCAGCAGCCGAGGGTCTGGGAACCGTGCACGTGGGGCTTTTCGATTACCAAAAAGCCGATAAAATCATGGAACTGCCGAAAGACCGAACCGTGATCGAACTGATTCCCATGGGCTACCCGGCCTATACACCCCGCCAAACCCCACGAAAACCCCTGGAAGATTTTGTCTTCAAAAATAAGTGGGGGGCACCCCCAGCCTAAGAAGGTCAATCGGGGAATACAATATATGGTTTGAATTGTGCCAGTTTGGGGTCTTTGCGGGCAATTGCCAAGAGCTTGCCTTCATCGTCGAAGAGCCTGAAATTCTCAGTGCTCTGGGCAGGGATGATCTTTACCACTTCCCGGGGGACTAACGGTCTACCATTCAACACCCCTTTCCTGCCCCCAGGACTAACGATAATTTTGGGAAATTCCGGCAGCAAGGCTTCGATAGGGATAACTACTTTTGCCATTTCACCTGCTTCCACGCAGCGGGTTAACTCTTCCATGGTAAAGGCATTTTCCAGGAGAAATTCCCCGACTCCTTCCCGTTTTAGTTCTTGCAAGTAAGCACCCGCACCAACCTTCTGCCCCATATCATGGGCCAGAGAGCGAATGTACGTGCCGGATGACGTTTCAGTGCGAAACCACAGGGTGGCCTCATCAAGCGCCTTGCCTTTTAACCAAAAAATTTCCACTCGAACCGGTTTAACTTCCAATTCCTCCGGGGTGGTTATGATTTTCCTGGCATATTTGTACATGGGTTTACCTTTGAACTTTTTAGCAGAAAAGAGAGGCGGGATTTGCATTTGTTTACCTGTAAACTCAGCCAAAAAGGAATCGATGTCCAGGGTTTTCAGATCAATGGGCCTGGGGTCTGATAAGGGTTCACCTTCAGCGTCATAGGTGGTGGTGGCATAACCGAAGGCTATTTTTCCGGAATATAGTTTTCGTTTTTTGATGTAAAAATCAAAAAACTTTGTGGCATTGCCCATACCAATTAACAAAAGGCCTTCAGCCAGGGGGTCCAGGGTACCAAAATGGCCCACCTTTTGTATTTTAAAGAGTTTTCTTACGTTCTCTACTACTGTATGAGAGGTAATATTGGTGGGTTTGTTCACCAGGATGAGCCCGTGAATCATTGGTTTATTTCAACTGTTCTCTAATAACGTCCAGGATTTCGAGTTTAGCGGCTTCGATATTGCCGCGATAAAAGAAACCTGCCGCATGAGTATGGCCGCCGCCTTTAAAAACTTTTGCCACTTCCTGGGAACTGACTTCTCCCCGTGAGCGGATAGAAATGCGGTAATAATTGTCACCGATTTCTTTAAAGAAAAGGGTAACTTCTACCCCCCTGATGGAACGGGCAATAGAAATCACATCTTCTGTTTCAATGTCCTTTAAGGCAAGCCGGCGTAAAAACTCCCGTCTGAAATCAATCATGGCCACTTTTTGATTTAAATGGAGTTCCAGGGTGGATAATACCCGCTGAATCATACGTACTTTTTCGATGTGATTGGAATAGAAAAGAACATCACTCACCTCCACGGGTGTGAAATGGCATTTTTTCACCAGTTGTGCGGCAATACGCAAAGCCCTGGCAGAGGTATTGGAATATTTAAAAGAGCCGGTATCTGAAGAAATCGCCGCAAAAAGGTTAAAACCGATGTCCCTGGTCAACTGGATTCCCAATTCCAGGGCCAGTTCATATATTAACTCTCCTGCTGCGGAAGCGTCCGGGATCACCCAATTTAAATCACAGCATAAAGCGCTGGTGGCATGGTGATCAATATTAATGGTAAAATAATCCCCCAGGTTAGACATACCGCTTCTCTCTTCGGTTCCACCTTCCACCAGGATTACCACATCAAAGGACTGGGGATATATCTGCTGGTACTCGATGGCATCAAAACCTGGCAGCTCTGTTAAAGGAAAAGGAGCTCTGTCAATGTTATAATAATGGACATCTTTTTTCAGTTGTTTTAATATTAGATAGAGGGCCAGGCCACTGCCAATAGAATCCGCATCAGGACGAATATGAGAACTGATGGCTATTCGCTCCGACTTGTCAATAACATCAGCTACCATCCGCCTCATTCTGACTCTCTTATTCATTTTCCTTTCCCATTACTCAATGGTCTCGTCTTTTAAAAAAACAAGTTCCGGGACATATTTTAAATACATTCGTTTGGCCAGCGCCCGTTTTATAAATCCTTTGGCCTTTGTTAAATGCATTATAATCTCATCCACATCGCCCCCAGTGGCAGCAACAAATATTTTAGCCTTTTTTAAATCATGGGCAGTAATGACCTCCGCGATGACAACCGTTTTCAATTTGGGGTTGTTTATTTCATTGATAAGGATATCGGCAAGGCAATGTTTTAGCGTACTTGAAAATCGCTCTACTCGGTGAGACATGGTCCTGTTAAATATACTCTTTATTAACCGCAACCAGTTGAACCGGGTAATTGAGGAATATAAAATCCTCGATTTGACCAAATGCTTTTTCCACTATCACCCTGGAGTTTGAAACCATGGCAATAGAGAGTTGAATTTTCTGCCACAAATCCTGGTAATCACTTTCTACCAGGGAAATATTAAACTTGTTCTTTAGTTTTTCCTTTATACTTGAAACAATTTGCCGTTTTTCCTTTAGACTGTGTGTGCTGTTGGCATGCAAGTCCAAAATCATAATTCCTACAATCACGCTGTTACACTCTCTCGTTTACGTTTATGTTTATATAAATGACGCCTTTTATGACGTTTACTCTTTTTCCCTGGTTTCATAAATTTCCAGGAGATCACCGATTTTAATGGCATTAAAATTTTTGATTTTTATCCCACACTCAGTACCGGCGTTCACTTCAGCTACATCGTTCTTTACCCGCCTCAAGGTTTCCACTGCACCTTCAAATACAAAATCGTTGTTGCGGAGGACTTTTACTTTTGATTTATTGGTTACTTTTCCTTCTTTCACCAGGCATCCGGCAATAATACCAATTTTAGAAATTTTAAAGGTTTGTAGTACCTCCACCTTCCCGATCAGGCTTTCAATATATTCAGGTGTAATTTCACCTTTTATGGCTTTCTCTATATCTTCGATTAAGTGATAGATCACGTTGTACAACTTGATTTCAACCTGCTCACGTTTGACCAGGGGCATCAGTTTTTGGGGGGCTTTGACGTTGAAAGCAATAATCATGGCCCCGGAAGTGGACGCCAACAGTATATCACTCTCGGTAATATTACCGACTCCTCGATGAATAATAGTTATTTTTAATTGGTCCTGCTTTTGTTTGAGGAGTATTTTTTCCAATACTTCACCGGAGCTGAAATTATCGGTTTTGATAATGATAGGGAATTCCCTGGTTTTGCCTTCTTCCAATTTCTCGAAAAGATTCTGCAAGCTTAATTTCTTTTCTGCAAAGGTATCCTCTTTCCGTGCGTCTTTATCTTGTAGTTTTCGCATCTCCACCACTTTCCTGGCTTTTTCAATGTCATCGGTGACCTGGAAGAGCTGCCCGGCTTCCGGTACCTCTTCAAACCCCATGATCTCGAGGGGCAGTGGTACTTCTGCTTCTTTTATCACCTCTCCCTGGTGGTCAAACATGGATTTGACCTTGCCGACAGAATCACCGCAGATAAAAAAATCACCAATTTTTAATTGTCCATGTTGGATTAACAAGGTTCCCATTGGCCCCAGTTGGGGGTCCAACCGAGATTCGATAATGGTCCCTCGAGCCGGGATTTTTTTGTAAGCTTTGAGTTCCAGCATTTCAGACACAAGGTTTAACATTTCCAGCAAGGAATCTAGGTTTTTATTCTGTTTAGCAGAAATTTCCACGCACACCACTTCGCCGCCCCAGTCTTCCACCACGACATCATGTTGGGATAATTGTTGTTTAACTTTATTGGAGTCTGCCCCTTCGATATCGATTTTATTAATAGCCACGACAAGGGGAACGTCCGCTGCCCGGGCATGGTTGATCGCTTCGAGGGTTTGAGGCTGCACACCGTCATTGACAGCCACCACTAGTACCACTACATCCGTAACCTTCGCTCCCCTGGCCCTGATATTGGTGAAGGCTTCATGACCGGGAGTATCGATAAATACGATATCCTTACCTTCATAGGTTAATTTATATGCCCCGATCTTCTGGGTAATCCCCCCGGCTTCCCTATCTGCCACCTGGGTGTGCCTCAGGGTGTCCAGCAGCGTGGTTTTCCCATGATCCACATGCCCCATCACTGTCACCACCGGCGCACGAGACGATAACACCGCCTTGTATTTCTCAACATGGGTGGAAAATATCTCCTCCTCATAAGAAACAATGTCCACTGGAACATTAAATGCATCGCATATATCTTCAATTTCTTCAATGTCCAGGATTTGATTGGTTAAATATTCTTTATTTTTCAGAGATCGCATCTTCTCTTCAATGTCTTTTAACTTCAAATTCAATTTTTCAGCCAATTCTTTGATATTAATGAAATTAGAGGTCTGAATCAATTCCGGGAGATCATAGACTTTTTCTTTCGGTTTCGGGATTTCTTTTTTTGCCGCTGCCGGTTCCGGCATCGGTATCCGTATCCGTTCTGTTTTTCCCCCCTTTTCTGCTTTGGGTGTTGGTTTTCCTTCCTCTGCTTTTATTTTGGGCTTTTCCTTTTTAAATTTTTGTTTAAATTTTATCCTTTCTTTTCTGTTGGGCCGCGGTTTAAACCTCTCCTTTTCCTTTCTCATCCTTTCTCGATCGAAATCCACGGCTTTAATCTCTTTACCTGGCTTTTCGATTTTATCGACGACTCGTTCCTCTTTTTTAGGCGCCTCAAATCGTTCTCTTTTGCCAATTTCTCTTTCTCTTTCTTTTGCTCTCTCAAATGGTCTGGGTCTGGGTTTCGGTCTTCTATCTTTTTCGATTCGTTCTTCTACTTTTGGGGGTTTCGGGGGTTTGTACTTAAATTCCTCCTTTCTGACTTCAACCTCGGGTTCCCTGACTTTATATTCAGGTTTTTTATATTCAATTTCCGGTCTCCTGGCTTTCGCTTCCGGTTCTTTGGTTACTGCTATTGTTATGGGTTCTTTTTTCTTTTCTTTTTCTATTTTGGGTTCAACTTCAATTTTTTCAACTTTTGCTTTCCTGTTTCGTTGTTTCTTCTCCTTTTGCCTGCGATCAAATTCTTTTAATATATCTGAAAACTTGCCCTGGTTATTGGAGAATTCTCGCAGTAATTCCAGTTGATCCATGGATATAACAGACGAATGGGATTTAACAGGGATATTCTTCCTTTCGAGGAAAAACATGGCCAGCTTATTGGAGATTCCAAATTCCTTTGTCGCCTCATGCAATTTAATCGTTTGCATAAAATGGTCCTCCTACTATTACATATTACACGCTACAATTTCTTCTGAGTATAATTGCTTTTATTTTCCATTCTATTGGTTAATTGGATATTCCACTTTGTTAATTTGGAAGCTAACTTTATGTTGATCCCTTTCTTCCCAATAGCAGCAGACAGGCTGTCATCAGTGACTGTGACTTCCGCTCTATTTTCTCCAGGATCGACGATTTTCACCCGTATGGTTTCTCCGGGAGTCAGTGCGGAAGCGATGAACCGTTCAGGAGAGTTATTCCAGGCGATGACGTCGATGCGTTCACCTCGAAGTTCTTTGGTGATGGAGAGAACCCTGTTCCCGTTCATACCCACAATAGCGCCCACCGGATCGACTGTTTTATCTATAGAATAAACAGCCACCTTTGTTTTCACACCGGGCTCTCTTGAAATGCCGTATATCTTTACTATTCCTTCAGCCACTTCCGGGACTTCCATTTTGATGAGTTCTGCCACAAAATCATTCATGTACCTGGAACCCAGGATTAAAGGCCCCTTGCCTTCCGGGAACACACGCTTGATATAGAACTTGACCATGTCTCCCCGTTTAAACAAATCTTTTGGAGACAGTTCTTTGGGTGGCAAAATGGCTTCGCCGACGTCAAGAGAAATAATGACATTATTTTTTTCAACCCGGCTCACTTCACCGGATTGAAGTGTTCCTGTCAGCGGCAAATATTTTGAATAGATTCTCTGTTGTTCTGCTTTAAAGACCTTGTGCATAATGATTTGCCTGGCAGTTTGCGCAGCAACCCGTCCCAGGGTCTCACCCGGAAGGTATATATTTATTTCATCTCCTTCCCTGGCTTTTGAATCGTATCTTAACGCTTCTTTCCAGCTGATTTCCAACAAGGGGTCTTCGACTTCTTTTACCACCAGCTTGGTGCAGTAAACCTGGATGTCCCCTCTGTCTTTATTTATTTCCACCTGGATGTCGGCGCCGTGGTCAAAATACTTGTCTGCGACAGTAATGAGTGCTTCTTCGATGGCAGAATAGAAAATATCCGGTGAAATACCGCGCTCTTTGCTTAGCTGCTTTATGCTTTTCAACAATTCTTCTGCCATTTAAGTTCCTCAAGTTCCTCATTTTCGTTAGTAGACCATTATAATGAATTTTAGCAAAAAAAGCAAATCTTATTTCCGAAAAAACCCCAAAAATCTTATATTAAAAGAATACCCTGCGAACTATCACCGAATTGACTCAAAAAATTGTTCATCCGAACATGGGACAAGCTATGGCGAAACGGGCGGCCTCGGTTTAAACGATTCTGCTATTATTCGCACGGGAATGGAATTCTACTTCCTGTCTGATCTTATCATATTCTTTCCCTTTCTTCCCCAACATTGCCCGGGCGTATTTTTTACTTTCTTCTACACCGGGCTGGTTAAACGCATTAACGCCATATAATTTCCCTAAGATAGGTATAACCTTCTCCAGCAGCATAAACAACTGCCCCATATAAAAAGGAGTCAGCTGGGGTATGTGGAACGTACAATTAGGGACACCGTTATTATACAGAGAAATGGCAGTAGCCCGCCTCTCCGCATCGATAAGTTCATTGATCGTATGTCCCCATAAATATTGATATTCTTTGCATTCAGGAAATTCTTCCGGTATTCTAATTTCCCGTTTAAATTTGTCAACGCTAAAGAAAGTAATTAGTTTGTTTTTGGGGCCTTCATTATAGAGTTGTAGTTGAGAATGCTGGTCTGTAGCCCCAAGTGCTTTAACAGGAGTAATCCCCTGAGCGTTTTTCCCTAAGCTTTCGGCAACCAGTTGCGAATACCAGTCCCCGATAGTGCGAAGACTCTGAGAGTAAGGCATAAGTATCAATGTATCGATATTTTTTTGTTTGTCCGTAAGATAATGAATAGCGGCATACAATGAGACTGGATTCTTCCAAAAATCCATTTCATCAGTCAATTGATTCATCACCCAGGCCCCCTTCAGTAATTCATTGATATCAATACCGGATACAGCGGCTGTCAAAAGTCCTCCCGGAGAGAGTACGGAAAATCGGCCGTGAACGGATTCAGGTATAGGAATAAGGGTAAATCCCGCCTCCCAACTAAGTTCTGCCAGAGGCCCTTTTTCAGGATTGGTCATAATAACAATATTTTCTCTCAGCTTTTCAGTCGGAACTTTTTGTTTTAATGCGTTGTAAAAAACAAAAAAATTGGCTAAGGTTTCTACTGTTCCACCACTTTTACTTATAATATTGAAAAATGTGGTTTCTATTTTAATGGAATTCAGAATATCACCGATCCAGTCAGGATCGATATTATCCGGCATATGGACACGGCATTGGCCGTTTTCCGAGTGGAGTACAAATTTATTACCCAATGCATTGTGCAACGCAATTCCACCCAAAGCCGATCCCCCGATAGCCAATTGTACATAGTCAGAAAATTGTGCTCTAATTATTTTTGCTTTGTCATCAATAGTTT
>WVZO01000118.1 GCA_011772425.1 Candidatus Aminicenantota bacterium | reverse complement strand
AGCGGAATACACTTATACCGTTTCAGCACATCCTCAGCCGCCTGCCTGTACTCTTTCAAATCCACTGAAGTCGACGATATAAAAACCTTCATCTCCATTATCATGCTCTCCGATATTATAAAAACCAATCATACCACAAAGGAGAGATGAAAGCAAAGAAGAGGTGCCCTTTGCAGCAATTCTAATTTTGCCGTTTCAAGCAAGGGTAAACACAAGGTTTACCCCTACGAACGTACGAAAACGTCCATCAGACGTAGGGGCGAACCTCGTGTTCGCCCGGACAATTGGTAAAATTAGAATTGCTGTTGCCGATAGGTTTTTGTTGAAATATCAAACCATTTCAAGTATAATAGTGTGGTGTAAAAAATGAAGAATTTTGGGTTTTTAATTTTCATCTTAATCAGTTTACATAAAATCCTTTTCCCGGTGAATACAACCATTAAATTTGACCGTATCACCGTTGAACAGGGCCTGTCCCAAAATATAACCAACTGCATCCGGCAAGACAACCAGGGATTTATGTGGATCGGCACAGAAGACGGTTTGAACAAATATGACGGCTATACGTTTAAGACCTATTATCAAGACCTGAAAAGTCCATACAGCTTGAATCACAACAGGATAAGATCAATTTATGAAGACCGCCGCGGTATTCTCTGGATTGGAACAATGGGCGGCGGTCTCAATAAATTTATCCCGGGAGAAGAAAAATTCATTCATTACACAGCAGACCCAAATGATCCTGATTCTTTAAGTGACAATACCGTCTTATCCATTTATGAAGACAGATCAGGCAACTTCTGGATTGGGACCTATGACGGGTTAAATAAGTTTGACCGGGAGAAAGAAACCTTTACCCATTACCGTCCCGAGAGCTCCGGCAGCAATGATTCCCAACTGGTTTTAGGCAATTGGGTCATGTCTATTTTCGAAGACAGCCGTGATCAACTGTGGATTGGAACCCACAGGGGATTAAATCGATTTGATCCTGTAAAAGGAGAATTTACACGTTATCAAACCGCCCCCAATGCTCCCAATCACTTAAATAACAATAAGATCGCCTCAATTTGTGAAGACAGATCAGGGATGCTCTGGATAGGAACGTCTGGCGGAGTAAATATATTTGATCCGGGAGAAAAAAAATTTATATTGAGTGAAAACAAGCCTGCAAATCCCAAAGCTGTATTCCATGATCGAGTCGAATCGATATTTAAAGACCGTTCAGGCTCTTTATGGATAGGTACCATCAATGGATTATTTAACTTCAATCCCAAAAGGGATAAATTAGAATCGTTTCAACACCACCCTGATAATCATCAGAGTTTGAGAGGCATTTACGTCCTGTCAATTTATGAAGATCAATCCAGTGTTATGTGGATTGGAACGTACAGCGGCCTGTATAAATTTGATAACAAGAAAAAAAAGTTTACTCATTATAAGCTGCCTGGTAATAACTCAGAGGGAAATAATAATATTTACTCAATTTACGAAGATAGTTTAGGGACACTTTGGCTGGGGACGATTAAAGGAGGCCTCACCAGGTTTAATAGAAAAAATGGAACATCTAGCAATTATAGTAACAACCCCGATGATCCCGGTAGTATCAGCGATAATACAGTCTCCTCAATGCTCGAAAGCAGTTCGGGTGAATTCTGGGTGGGAACCGCCAATGGATTAAATAGATTTGATTTTCCCACAAAAAAATTCTTTCGTTATGTGCCTGACCCCAATGATCCCAACAGCTTAAGTAATGGATTTATTACGTCACTTTGTGAAAACAGCTCAGGTGTACTCTGGATTGGAACCCACAACGGATTGAATAAATTTGATAAGAGAAGCGAATCGTTTATTGTTTACAAAAGCGAACCGGGTAACCCCAACAGTCTGAGCAACAATCTTATCATGGCAATATATGAAGAGCAGCCGGGGGTATTCTGGATCGGAACCTATGGAGGTGGGCTGAATAGATTTGATAGTGCAGCGAATCAATTTACCAGGTACCAGCATGACCCGGATGATCCTCATAGTTTAAGCAATAATATAATCTATCCCATCCATATGGATCAATCGGGGATACTCTGGATTGGTACCAACAGCGGGGGACTCAATAGATTTGATAAAAAAACAGGAAAATTTATGCATTATACCAGGGAAGATGGATTACCCAATAATGTGATTTTTGGTATCCTGGAAGATAACCTGGGAAATCTCTGGCTCAGTACAAATCGAGGAATATCAAAATTTAATCCCAAAACCGGGTCGTTTAGAAACTATACCATCGATGATGGGCTGCAAGGGTATGAATTCTTACCACATGCCTATTTTAAAAGTAAGCGCGGCGAGATGTTTTTTGGCGGAAGTAATGGATTTAATGCCTTTTATCCCGAAAACGTAAAGAACAATCCCTATATTCCCCGGGTGGTCATTACCTCTTTTTTAAAACTTAATAAAGAAGTGAAACTGGAAAAACCCCTCTCAGAGATAAAGGAATTAAAACTCTCACATAAAGACTTCTTATTCTCTTTTAAATTCGCGGCCCTGGAATATACGGCACCGGAGAGAAACAAGTATGCTTACAAACTGGAAGGGTTGAACGATGATTGGATTCAATTGAACTACAAGCATGATATTACGTTTACCGGGTTATCGCCCGGGGAATATTTATTCAGGGTAAAGGGTTCCAATAATGATGGAGTCTGGAACGAAGAAGGGGCATCCATTGCCATTACCATCCGTCCTCCTTTTTGGTCGACCGGGTGGTTCAAACTGCTGGTGGTTGTGTTACTTTTTGTGATATTGGCATTTTTATATCGACTTCGCACTAACAGTTTAAGACAGAAATTGGAAAAAGAACGGCTGAAAAAAGAATTAGAATTCAAGGCGGATTTTACCACCATGTTGGTCCATGACATGCGAAGCCCCTTGACTGCTGTTATGGGGTATGCCGAAATGCTGAGGGAATATCCCCAGAAGATGGATATCTCCAAAGCCGGCAAAATGATTTCCAGGACCTGTGAAAAGATGTTGATATTGATCAATGATATGTTGGATATATCAAAATTTGAAGCCGGAAAAATGACCATGAACAGGAAAAATACAGCGTTGTTTGACATCGTAACCGATATCGTCGAGATCATGTCCCCGTTGGTGGAGAGGAAAGCGATAAACCTGGTATGTGAACAGGAGAAGGCTGTTAAAGAGGAAACTTTATTCATTGACCCGGAACGGATCGGGCAGGTGATCGCTAATATATTGAGCAATGCCGTTAAATTTACCCCTGAGAAAGGAAATATAATCATAAAACTTTCCCGGGTAGACCATAATGGCAGCCATTTCCAGGAATTATCCGTGACCGATGACGGCCCCGGGGTTCCTGCTGAGACACAAGAACATCTCTTTGATAAATATGCCCAGCTAAAAACAACATTAAAAGGTACTGGTTTGGGACTGACAGTCTCAAAAATGATCGTTGAATCACACGGCGGAGACATCGGGTTCCGCCCGGGATTCCAGGGAAAAGGAAGTTCCTTCTATTTTCGTTTGCCTTTACCGGGCATGCCGGGTGACCCAACGTCTACCACCTGAACCATGGTAGACCAGGGATTCTTTGTTTCATTGTAGACCGACGAATGCTTCTAACTCTGCTTTGGAAAGTTTAAATAGGCAAATTCGGCCCAATAGGCCTGTCACATAGGTAGTGCCCAAAATAGCCAGGCCGCCGTCTTCTGTGTCAATTAAACCGGCAGCTTCATAAATGTGTATATCACCTAAATATTTTACTGCCAGGTAAGAACCGGTTGACT
>WVZO01000702.1 GCA_011772425.1 Candidatus Aminicenantota bacterium | reverse complement strand
ACACTTTAATGGACAAAATTAGAATTGCTGCACTTTATGAATTAAGCTTGACTTTTTTTGGGGAGATAAGTAAGATGATGCTTGGAGGTGTTAAATGAAAAAATCAATCATTATTCTATTTGTATTTGTGTTCGTTTTTACAATTGGATACCAGGGAACTGTCCTGGCAAAAAATACGGCAGAAGAAGAAAAAAATTTGACATTTGTTAAACGTTTCGTTAATGAGGGGTATAACAACGGTAATACAAACGTAGTAGATGAATTCACAGCTTCCAATTACAAAAGCCATTGGAATGGAGTTTTAAATGATAAAGTGGGCCCGGATGTTTTAAAGGAAAACATTATTTCTAACCGGGAGTCTTATGATTTCAAAGTCAAGATACTGGACAGTCTCGCAAAAGAAGATAAAGTGGTGATACGTTGGAGTTATAAAGGAAAACATAAAAAAAGCGGCAAAGAGGTGTCTTTTACCGGTGTTTTCATCGCTCGATTTGAAAAGGGAAAAATGGTAGAAGGATGGCAAACATTTGATAGCTGGACTGTAAGCAAACAGCTTGGCTACACCCTTACTCCTCCGCCCGAGACTAAGGAAGAATAGTTTTTTTAGTTTTTTTTGCCTTTAACAGCGTTCTCCAATTGGGCGGCATATCTAACTGCATCAAGAACACCTTTTCCCCGCCGACATCCTGGTTCCAGTTGGTGGACCAAACAATTCTTGAACCATCCCCGGTTATGGTTCCGTGGGTTTCCTCCCAGTAAGATTTGTGTGTACTGTATACGTTTGCTAAATAAAAAACGCGCGGTTTTTTGGGGTCCAGCTTGACTAAAACCTGTGCCCTGTCCAGCCAATTTTTCTCTTTATTGCCGGCATTAAGGTAAGTGGAAACCACACAGTATCCAGGCGTATTGCAGGAGATATGAATCCCGGCATTAAATCCTACCGGGGAGTCACTGTTATAGTAAAGCCTGATCAGCGGGATCCTGTTGGTCCCCTCATAGCTCCCACCGCTTTCAAGAATCGGCCTGGTTTTTACATCCAGGGGAATCATATCGATATAGTCGGTGCGAGAATTCTGCATAACAATAACCTCGTTGCCATTGATATCCAGTCCTACATCCGCGTGCGAAGTCNNGTCGATTTCCGCTTCCTTTGCAGGGACCTTGTAGAGTCCCAGTACTTTATCTTGTTTCCTATCCCAGCAAAAGATATACCTTGCCCGGTAATCGTCTTTAGTTCCCTGGAGAATAAAGGCCCAATAACGCCGGTCCCGGGATGCTTCCCCTTCCTGGCGCATGGTTACCCTGTAGATATCCGGTTCTTTATCAAGGATTGGTTTAATCAATGGTTCGGTTGAGAAATCTTTAATTACTTCCCTGGTACCGGTGGTAACATGATCCCTTACGATCTGAAAATCACTCAGGCCCCAGAGTCGTTTGGGGTCGTCATTATCCCAGCGTGGGTCTTCGATGTTGTTGGTCCTGGCAACAAAGTTTTCCCGGCTGTTGTAGGGCATTGAATCGGTTTTATATACATTGTAATCCCCGGAGGGATCCAGCAGTACGATCATTGATTTGTCGCTGTTAAAGGGATCGAACCGTGA
>WVZO01000331.1:2202-2816 GCA_011772425.1 Candidatus Aminicenantota bacterium | reverse complement strand
GGATTATATCTACTCAATTTATGCCAACTATACTCCAGGTGGTGGTGAGCCTACCTACAAATATTTAGGCTACGGCTACACAAAGGTATTTGGACAGACTTCCCTCAGTTCCAATATTCAAGCCGTGCACGTTACCATGCCGGAGAACGGGACCATCAGAAGCCTCACCATGTACCATAACTCCGGCGGCAGTGGTAATAATATGAGGTTGGGTGTGTACGATGGTGGTGCAAGTGCCCCGCAGGACCTGTTATCCGAAGGTGGAACACCTGTCGCCACCTATGCGTGTTGGCAGACCATTAAACTGGATCCCGCCGTTCCTGTCATGGGGGGTACAACCATCTGGTTGGCCTGGTGCTATGATATTAACCCGGGGATTAGAATAAGGTTCTGTTCAGGAGGAAGCTTCCAGTCCGATTCTACGGGTTGTCCCCTGCTCGATCCCTTTGGCAGCGGAAAACTAAAAAATGATATCTTCATGATTTATGCCACTTATACCGTTGATTAAAACTGACGACAGGAGGGAAACCAATGAAATTGCCGACTGCTGTCCACCAACCGAATGGTTTTACACCAGGTGAAATCTTCTTTTATGGTGAAGTTGAAGACGATAC
>WVZO01000331.1:0-2106 GCA_011772425.1 Candidatus Aminicenantota bacterium | reverse complement strand
AAGGGGCCACAACAAAGGGGCCAGGCCAATTAATCTTTTCTTAATGTATTTGATTTCTGTTAAGAAAGAATAAAGGAAAAGGCACCGGTTCCTTTTTTGACCCAGAACCACAGTAGGATTGAAAATTTTTTCACCTCCCGGCTTGATTTTTGATACTCTTGCGCAGTTAATAATCTATAATACGCAAAAGTTGGAACTTTTGCGTATTAAATTTCTCCCCAGGGAAAAAATCCCTTGGGAATCACCTGGAAAGCCTCTTGATTCGCGAGGAAATCCTTTGGAATCATCCAAAAATCTTTTGGATTCATGCAAAACGTTTTTGGAATCATCCAAAACGTTTTTGAAATCACCATGAAATCGTTTAGAATCATCCAAAACGCTTTTGGAATAATCCAAAAATCTTTTAGAATCATCCAAAATGTTTTTGGAATCATCAAAAATCTTTTGGATTCACGCAAAACGCTTTTGGAATCATCCAAAAATTTTTTAGAATCACTCAAAACGTTTTTGGAATCACCATGAAATTTTTTGGAATCATTCAAAACGATTTTGGAGTCATCAAGAAATTTTCTTGAACCATTTAAAATGATTTTGGATTCATCCAAAAATTTTTTAGAATCATTCAAAACGATTTTGGAGTCATCAAGAAATTTTCTTGAACCATTCAAAGCGTTTTTGGAATCACCATGAAATCGTTTAGAATCATCTATAACACTTTTGGAATCACGAAAAAATCGTCTTGATCCACCAGGAAATACACCTGGTTCACACAGAACGCATCTTCAATCATCCGGGAAAATACCTCATAACCCAAGAAAATATCCTCATAAAAACAAAACATTTCTTCTTAAGGGAAAGAATGCGCCGGTTGCAGGGTGCAACGAGATAAACGCCAGGAGTTCTTAAGAATGAGGTAGATTTTGATCCATTACTCTATTACTCCCTGTCTGCGTGCTCCTTAGGATACGCGACACGCACAGGCAGGCCTGTCTGCGTGCGAACACGCACAGGCAGGCAACACTCCAACAGGTCTTTATTTTCTTTTTTTTTCGCCTAACCTATTGAAATTCTTGTCGATTTATGGTATTGAAAAATAGGACAGGCAAAAAAATCTTTTTGTAATACCTCAAAGGCCAGGTCGCGAGGGAAAAATTGAGAACCTTACTGGAGTTCAAACACCGATGATCGTTATATAAACAAAAAATAGAGAGGAATATCATGTCTGATCGCCATACAAAGGTAATTGGTTATTTTGCCTATGCTTCTCCGGCAGAAGTTGTTTGTACCGGCGAAGCCTGCGTAATCTCAGGATCTGAAAGTGCAATGCAAGATTACATTGACGAAATAGACCCTGAGGGAAGAAAGAAAAATACCATCAAAAAAACCCGCTTTGGTGAAATTCTAAAAGGGCTGCAGCTTGGTGCAGCATATGCCTTTGATGAAAAGTCATACAGCAGATTTTACCCCCTGGCCAAACAAGAAGGCCTCGATGTTGCAGAAGCAGACTTTGAGAAACAGAAATCCGAAGGATTGAGATTTTTCACTGTTAAACTAATTGCCTTATAACAGGGCACCAAAGCATTGCCAGGTGAAAAAAAAGTGCCAGTCAATCATGAGAGCAATGCCCTTACCCGGATACCAATGAAATTAAACAAAAGCTTTTGCGGGGGGTCCAGGGGCACTTACAGTGCGGTATTAAGGAATACTCATGGAGACGATACGTCGTTTGAAGCGTCGTACGCCGTCCTTGCACTACAAATGCTCCCCCACGCAGTGGGGTTTTCTCGAAAAGAACCCCCCTGGCCGCCGGAGGCATATTTTCATACCAGGCAACAAAAATTTCACTTTAGATATGGATGATAAAGTTAAAATTGACAGGCTAAAAGATATTGCTGCAAATTCGAAGCAGCTTGTTGCTTTTACAGGTGCGGGTCTCTCCGCTGAGAGCGGCATTCCTACGTATCGCGGAGCCGATGGGATTTGGTCAAAATATGACCCGGCAAAATACGCAAACTTTCAATATTTCTTAAAAGACCCGTCATACTACTGGCAATTTTTTAGAGATGTAAGATATCCCTCATTAAAGCAGGCTCAACCCAGTGCCGC
>WVZO01000172.1 GCA_011772425.1 Candidatus Aminicenantota bacterium | reverse complement strand
CGACGTGATGGAACGGGCGGAATTTGCAATTGAGATTTCTAAAAGAAATAGATGGCTTTTAGCCATCGCGTTAGACACCCTCTCCTTGGGCCGGGCCTGGCTGATGAAAACAGTAAGGGAAGAGAACCGCGATTTTACCCGTGCCCTGGAATACGTCAACCGGGCCGTGACCGGCTTGCGGGAATCCGGCAACCAGGATGATTTACCCCGCGGACTATTCGCGCGGGCGGAATGTTTTCGTTTAATGAAGCAATATTCAAAAGCATGGGATGATCTGAAGGAAGCCTTTGAGATCGCCGAAATGGGCGACATGAAACTCCATTTATGCGACTATCACCTGGAAGCGGGCCGGCTGTGCGCAGCAGAAGGGAAAGAGAAAGAGGCGGAGCAGCATTTCCAGGTGGCAAAGGAAATGATCGAAGAAACAGGATATTTTCGTAGGAAGAAGGAAGTAAGAAGTAAGAAGTAGGAAGTAGGAAGCGATGACTAATGACAAATGACCAATGTCCGAAATTACAAACAGCTTCGCCGAAGGCGTTAAAAACATGCCCGAAGGGGAAGTGACCCAGGTCCTTTTCTTTGTGTAACTTCGTGGCTAATGAGAATAAGATATCACCTTATTCATTAAATTTCTTCTATCCGCCAACTGGTATCACCCAGGCATACCATGCAATTGAAGTTATGCCTCAAGGAAGTGATTATCGTGCTCCTGGTAATAGGGTGAATTCCTTTATGAGTTTTCAACCTATTGATAATCCCTTGAATTTCATTTTCTATTTTTTCGATGGCTTCCTTTAAGCTGGATTTTTGTATTATGATAGATTGGAGCCCGCTTAAAAAGCAATACCCGAAGGTATTTGCTGCATCGGGTATGATATGAAAACTGTCAGTGAATCCGATATACCCCGCAGCCCTACTTTTCAATGCTCTACGCCCGAGATGTCGATATCATCCTCCACGATCAAAATCCTATTTTTCCCCATTTTAAGCCCCCTGTTTTTTGACCGGTATCTCGATAACAAAGGCGGTACCAATGAAGGAATCGGATTCGTCATCTAATTTTATGGTCCCTCCGATTTGTGAAACGATCTCTTTAACAATGGACAGCCCGATTCCCACTCCTTTTCCGTTCTTTTTAGTGGTAAAAAAAGGTTCGAAGACTTTTTCTTTATCTTCATCTTTGATACCCACGCC
>WVZO01000058.1:1627-1803 GCA_011772425.1 Candidatus Aminicenantota bacterium | reverse complement strand
CGGCTTCACCGTTAATAACATTTTTTAGCCCGAAGGCTCCGCGCAAAAACAATACAATGCCTTCTTCCTCTTGGGAAGCTTTGGTTTCTTGTATTGCTGTTGGGGCAGCGATCGTGGGAAGGATGCTCATATATTCACTGGTTTTTTCCCCGGGAATGTCAAGTTTCGCGTAAGCT
>WVZO01000058.1:0-1468 GCA_011772425.1 Candidatus Aminicenantota bacterium | reverse complement strand
CAAAGGAATGCCTTTTTTCGTGCCGATGGATTTCCTACCGAGATATTTCGGGAGTTGAATATAATTTGCTCCAATATGGAATTTTAAATCCATTTTCCCCAGCGCTTTAGGGTCCATTCGCGCTTCAGGTTTTATGACAAATAGAACAAAATCTTTAACTGCTTTTACCAGGCCCGCTATATTAAGCTCCGGTTTGGGAAAACCGATATGGCCTTGCGCCTTTACGCCTTCAAATCCGTAGTATTCAAAACCGAGTTCTTTATAAAAAAGAGGTATGGGAATGGGTATGGGAATGCCATAAACCTTTATGGCAGTGATTATAAGCATAAAAAGGTCTTCTATAATATAATGCCTTTGTATTTCATTGGAAGAAGGCAGGGGCAGTCCATGGTCCGTACCCAGCGCCAGGGCGGCTGACAGCGTGAGCAAATCAAAGTGATCGATGCGTAAATTAAGTTCCAGTAATAAGAAATTGGTGGCAAATATTTCTCCCAAGGAAAAACTGTAAAATTCCAGCCCTATTAGTTCGGGCAGGTAAAATGCACCCAGGGAAGGTATAAGCATCCTGATGGGCGGATCACCTTTTTTTACACCGGCTTTAATACTTAGTCCCTGGTTCTCCGGGGTGACGGAAATATCAAAATTAAAGCTTTTGGGAAGAGTAATTTTAAGATACTTGCGTAAATCATCAGGCAAACGGTTCACTCCTTCCGCCATTATTTCCAAAACAGCTTCAAATTCAGCCGGTATATCAATATGAAGAATATCTTCTACCAGTTTAATAATTTTATCTATCTCCAGTTTATCTTGTTTGTTTAGTATGGATATTTCTTGCAGGGGAACTTTATCCGGTAAAATATCGGCGACTCCTTCCGCTTTCATTCCTTTAAGCAGCATTTTAACCAGGTGCAGGGGCAGTGCCAGGTCTCTGACTACTTCAAATCCACCGTTAAACACAAAGCTCCTGGTTTTAAGGTCCAGGGAAAATTCCGGCACCTGGAAGCGTACCGCCCCGCACTCACCAAAGTCCGCATAACACCATACTTTCCCATCTTTTTCTTTGAAGGTAATAAACGCAAAAGGAGAGGTAGCCAGTACCAGTTTTACTCCTTTGGTTCCCACGGCAAGCCTGAGCCGGATGGTGGTTTCTTCGGGATTAACAGGGTCAAAGGTGTTAAATATGTTTAAAAAGGGCTCGTCTTTCTCGTTTGTACCGAAATTCTTGTTGAGGCTGGCCGGCAAACCCAGGCCAAAATCCAGCGATAAGGAAAGCTCTTTGCCGATGTTGAGGGCAAAATTGGTTAAGCTAAAACGGGTAAGTCCAAGCGGGATTTCTACCCCTCCCTCTAACTTTATCGGTGGTATATTAACCCTGGCATCGAGTATTTCCCTGGTAATTATGCTGACAGCGCTTCCCCGGGCCACAAAGGTGGTGGTGATTTTTTCCGGGAAGATCGACTGGATTTCA
>WVZO01000059.1 GCA_011772425.1 Candidatus Aminicenantota bacterium | reverse complement strand
CTGGTCGCCGAAGGCATAAAAATGGAGGTCAACCTATAATGGCTCTTACTGGATTGCAAATTCAGAAATTATTACCAAAGACTAACTGTAAAGAATGTGGTTCTAATACTTGTCTGGCTTTTGCTATGAAACTGGCAGCCAGGAAAGCGGATATCTCTCAATGTCCTTATGCATCGGATGAAGCCAAACGAGTACTAGGAGAGGCTTACGAACCTCCTGTCAAAGCCATCCAATTGGGACCGGATAAGTCGTTGAAACTGGGCGAAGAAACAGTGCTTTATCGCCACGAGAAAACCTTTGTGCATCAAACAGCGTTGGCAATAAATATTAATGACACTGACGCGCCGGATGTGATCGATCAAACGTTAGAAAATATCAAGAATTATATAATCGAACGGGTTGGTGAAGAGATTGGCATTGATATGGTGGCGGTTACCCAGGAAAGCGACGATACCGAAGCTTTTGTCAAATTGGCCCAAAAAGCATGGGAAACTGTTAAACGGCCGCTTATCCTGCGAAGCTCGAATCCCGGGGCGCTGGCCGCCGCTGCTGAAGCAGTTAAGGGTTCCGGCAGCGTCTTAGCATCCGCAACCCCGGNNATGCCCTGGCTATTACAGCGCCTGATTTGAATGAATTGGTCTTGTTTACCGCCAAATTAAAAACAGATGGTTTTAACGATCTTTTGCTTAATTTTCAGAGCCATTCGTTGTCCGAACAGTTGCAGATCAATTCCATTGCCAGACGTGCTGCAATAAAAAATAATTATAAGCCGTTGGGCTACCCTAGTTTAACATTTTTGCAAGCGCACGATCATGATCTTCTTGAAGACACTGTAGGGGCAGTTACTGAGATTTGCAAGTATGGTGGAATTTGCGTTTTGCCTTCTTTTGATCCTGCCCAATTGGCAGCATTGATTACCTTGCGGTTAAATATTTATACAGACCCGCAAAAGCCTATCCAGGTGGAACCGAAGCTTTATGCGGTAGGCGAGCCCAAACCGGATTCTCCGGTATTTGTGACTACTAATTTTTCATTGACTTATTTTATCGTATCCGGTGAGATTGAAAACAGTGGTATCAGTGCCTGGCTCCTGGTACCGGAATGCGAAGGTATGAGTGTATTGACAGCCTGGGCAGCCGGGAAGTTTTCCGGTGTTACGATTGGAAAATTTGCAAACGATATTAAATTGGATGACCAGGTAACAAACCGTGAAATTGTTATCCCGGGTTTTGTTTCCCAGATCAGCGGTGAGTTGGAAGAGAATATGCCTGGTTGGAAAGTCCATGTGGGACCGCAAGATGCTGCGGATTTAGAGAGTTTTATTAAAGCAAGGTTGAATTAGGGAGCCGCGAAGGCACGCGAAGAAACGCGAATAAAAGGAGAAGAACAGAGGACAGAGGGCAGACGGTCAGATGAGATGAAAATTACAAATTACAAACAAATTACAATGACCAAAATCACAAACAAAAAGACTCGAAACCTTCTGGATGGTTCGAAGGGCCTTTATGAAAAGTTTTGCGGGGGTCCAGGGGGTGGTTTTTCAAAAGAACCCCCTGGCCGCCGGAGGCAAAAAAAAGTTCTGATAGAGTTTTATAGGAGTTCAGGATGGACATCTTAAAAGTTTTTGTTTTTTTTAGTTTTTATGTCCATCCTGTAGATAAAAATAGGGTTTAGTAGATCCGCACGGAGGGCATTAGTTTTTTCAGAGTGCCCGTGCGGTACGAGAGATTAATTTTAAAAGAAGAAAACACCTGGCAATCAAGAAGACCCATAACTGAAGAGAATCTCGTTTTTGCAGTATAAGACTTTAATTTTTCGATCTATTGATATTTCTCCCCATTTGTGCTATTAAATATTTTTAAGCAAGATAATGGGTATTATTTCTGCCCCTGGCTGATAAAGCCTGTATAGGTAAAAGAATCAATGGTTGTTTGGAAAAAGCTGAGTCAGCAGGGCTTAAGGGTTCATACTCTCGATGGCGGAAGCATACCTAAAGCGGTTGAATGGAGCTATCCGACACTGGCGACGAATTCCAAATGAAAAAAATAGTTGACGTTTTAGAAAAATTATACTATACTGTTGGCAACATACCCGCTGAGCCTCTTAACAATGCGCAACTCAGCGGGTTTTCCTCTTTTCAGCATGAATTCATCCGTTAGAGTCGAGATATTTGAAGAGGATGATGTATACGTAGCATTATCGCCTGATTTAAATGTTTCCAGTTTCGGGGATACAATCGATGAAGCAAAAGAATCGATTAAGGAAGCCATTGAAGCCTTTCTTGAAGAATACCATGAAATGGGAACATTAGATGAAGTTTTAGAGGAATCCGGCTTTTTAAGAACAGAGGATACCTGGAAATCAAGAGAGCCAATAGCTCAAGAGAACCTTGCTCTTGCGGTATAGACCTGGCCCGAATGCCTGACCAAAAAATAATTCCTGTACATTATCAGGTACTTATAAAGCTATTTGAACTTGATGGTTTCGAAGTGAAAAGGACACGGAGTGATCATTTTATCATGACAAAACCGGGCATAAATAGACCGCTTGTAAAAAAAAGCAGTCCACGGAAAGTACCGGTAACTCATATTCGAACAAATATGGCAACCGCCGGTATGTCGAGAGAACGATATTTCGAACTTCTAGAACGGGTTAAGTAGCTCTTTTAACAAAACTTCTTTTCCTTCGTGTCCTTCGTGCCTTCGTGGTGAAAAAATTTAAACTATGCCGAACGTTACTTTTCAA
>WVZO01000640.1 GCA_011772425.1 Candidatus Aminicenantota bacterium | reverse complement strand
AAGCGAGCCTGTAAATACCAATGGGAATCGCTTTGATGACGTAGGTTCCGCGCCCGCCGGTGATCATAAAAATAAGCCTGTAAATAAGCCTGTAAACCGGGAAAAGAAGGGAGACAGACGAAGTAAAAAAAAATCTGTGAAATCTGTGGTTAAAATAAGGAGAAAAACAATGCCCCTTCATCATGATCGGCAATTGGAGATAAAGTGAAACCACAGATTTCACAGATTTCACAGATTAGATTTTTATCATTTTTTTAGCCGCGAAGGCATTTACAATGCGGTAGTAAGCGCGAAGGGACGCGAAGAAGAGAAGACAGACGACAGATGACAAAAAGTGAGAAGCGAAAGAAACAGTGCACAATACACAGGACACGGGGACGGGGTACGTAAAGATGGGACAGACAAATCTAACTGCTCCTCATCTAATTTATTGAGAATGAGAAATCTTTACATCAATTATCGGGGGGTAGAAAAACTCGCACCATTAGTGCGAGAAATTAGTTGGACCAACAATGTCATTATAATGGAAAAGTGCAAAGATAACCAGGAAAAAAGGAACAGACAATAATCAATTATGTTACTTTATGCTGCAAGAGGGAGATATAATCTTGCCAAAAGCAATTCGTCAGTCACTGACTGACGAATTGAAAAATGCCGGTATCCATAACGGCAAATCATGTAGCCCGGATTTAAGTTCTTAAGGGGACAGTCAAGAATAATTCAACAACGGAAGAAATCATTCACACACCCATGGAAATGGTTCCCACAGCAATAGAAATCATTCACACAACCAAAAAAATGGGCCACAAGGATGAAGGAACCATCTTTTTTTTAAAATCTGTGAAATCTGTGTAATCTGTGGTTTAAATAAGGAGTGAGACAATGAAACGTTTAAAGGTTTTTAGTTGTTTAATTGTATTGCAGGTGTTTTTGGTGATTCCGGCAGTGGCTGAGACTCCGGTCTTTCCCGGAGTTCAAACCGGGGACCGGGAGGATGATAGTAAAGTTGAATCTATTATCAATCAAGTCAAGGAATATCGTAAAGCCGGGAACTTCGAGGAAGCTCTTAAGCTGTTAAAAATAGCTTTGGAAAAATTCCCCCAAAAAGAGTACCGGGAAAGGCTTCAGGTCGAACGTGCCGATCTTCATCGTGAATGGGCTTTAAGCTTATATAAAAAGTACGATTATCCCAATGCCATCAAGCATTTTGAAATGGTTTATGCCATCGATAGAAATTATCGCCCAAAAAAAGCAGCAATAACTCTAGGCTACATCGGCTTTCTGTATTCAGCCCTTGGTCAAAAGCGAAAAGCCCTGGAGTATTATGAAAAAGCATTATCCATCTTTCAGGTAGTTGGGGACCGAGTTGAGGAAGCAACAACTCTCAACAACATCGGTAGAGTGTATTCAGACCTTGGCCAAAAGCAAAAAGCCCTGGAGTTTTACCAGGAAGCATTGCCCATCCAGAAAGAGGTGGGTAACCGCGCTGGCGAGGCAACGACTCTCAACAACATCGGGCTCGTTTATTATGCCCTTGGCCAAAATCAAAAAGCCCTGGAGTTTCTCCAGGAAGCATTGCCCATCGTTCATGCAGTGGGTAACCGCGCTGGCGAGGCAAAGACACTCAACAACATCGGGGGAGTGTATTATGCCCTTGGCCAAAATCAAAAAGCCCTGGAGTTTTACCAGGAAGCATTGCCCATCCAGAAAGAGGTGGGTGACCGCGCCGGCGAGGCAAAGACACTCAACAACATCGGGGCAGTGTATTCAGCCCTTGGCCAAAATCAAAAAGCCCTGGAGTTTTACCAGGAAGTATTGCCCATCCG
>WVZO01000745.1 GCA_011772425.1 Candidatus Aminicenantota bacterium | reverse complement strand
GCGAACCGGGGCACCACCGGTCGATTAAAAGACGGTGGAACGATAAAATCAGTTCCCTCTGGATTCGGCGGGGGTACCAGGTCACCCTGTATGAGCATGACAAATTTAAAGGGAAACGGCTGGTGCTAATAGGCAAAGGCAGAAAAGGATCGGTTTATAACCTTGACAGCTACGGCTTTAACGATATTGTTTCATCCTACAAACTGGTACGCATAGGGCGTTAGCGTTATTGTCTCCTTTTTTCAACCTCCTAAAAGTCACTCCCACCATGCTTTTTTCACTTTATAGTTGAATTGAGTCTTTTTTGTGGTCAAAAATTTTGTCTCCTACCATATAAACTAAATAAAAAATCAAAAGGAGAATTGCTGAAAAAGAGGCATTAAACTTGCAATTTACTGGTATTTATGTTAATTAGTATTCTTTTTTATTGGGACTTTTGCCCGTAATAGATGACGATGATAACCACAACCGGGAAAACAGTGGTTAAGAAACCAGGGGCGGAAGCCTGCCTGAATGATAATAACGCAAGCAGCGAGGAGACGTTGATATGAAGCCTGATAACGATGATGTAAAGGATGCAAAAGGTGCAAAACAGTATTTTGACCGTGTCCCTAAACAATGGGACGCTTTCTACTCCCACGAGAACCGGCTGATGTACCTGGTAAATAAGCTTCTCCGTAAAGGGCTTTACCAGCGATATCAATTAACTTTCCAACATACCGGTGACCTTACCGGGGCCATAGTACTGGATATTGGCTGCGGCACCGGTCGGTACAGTATCGAATGCGCGAAAAGAGGTGCTAAACGTGTTGTAGGTATAGACTTCGCACTGCATATGATTGAATTCTCAAAAAATATCGCCGCCCAAATGGGGGTCAGCGATACCTGTGAATTCATCTACGGCGATTTTTTGACCCATCCCTTCAATGAATCCTTTGATGTTGTCCTGGCATTGGGTTTTTTTGACTACATAAAAGAGGCAGAGCTGGTGTTAAAAAAAATCGCCCAACTAAACCCCCGTAAATTCGCAGCATC
>WVZO01000252.1:251-1302 GCA_011772425.1 Candidatus Aminicenantota bacterium | reverse complement strand
CACAGCCAGGAGGGAAAAGGATCGGAATTTGTTATCCTGCTTCCCCTGGGGCATGAACATCTAAAACCGGACGAAATCGCCGCTTCCTCTGAAACCGCACCCGGTCAAAAAAGAGCCGAAGATGTTGAAACGTTTTATATGATAGAGGAGGGAGTTGACCAGGAAGCCGGGGAAGAAGGAGATGAAATTGACAGGGATACGGTATCTGAAAATAATACCGAAGAGCAAGAAAAGCATGTGATCTTGGTGGTAGAGGATCATGTGGATGTAAGGAAGTACATTCGCGAACCCCTGGAACAATTTTATACCGTGGTAGAGGCCGGTGACGGGAGGGAGGGTATCGATAAAGCGAAAGAGATCATACCGGATTTGATTGTCAGTGATATTATGATGCCTGGAGTTGATGGTTATGAATTGTGCCGGGAGTTAAAAAAGGATGTAAGAACCAGTCATATTCCCACCATTCTTTTGACTGCCAAAGCGTCGGAGGAGAGTATTATCCAGGGTTTGGAAACCGGGGCCGACGATTATATTACCAAGCCTTTTAATACGAAAATATTAATGACCCGAATCAAGAATTTGATTGATTTGCGCCGTCAGTTACAGGAGAAAATTCAGAAGCAGATGCTGCTGCAGCCGGTTGAAATTTTGGTTTCATNNGCCGGTTGAAATTTTGGTTTCATCTGTCGATCAGGAGTTTATCAAGGAATTGCAGGATATAATTGAAAAGAATTTATCAGACCCTGGTTTTCACGTTGAGGAATTGAGTAAGAAATTGTATATGAATCGTGCGACTCTTTACAGGAAGATCATGGCTTTAACTGGTGAGACGCCAACGGAGTTTATTCGTTCGTATCGTCTTAAGCGGGCTGCGCAGTTATTAAGAGAAAAATTCGGTACGGTCTCCCAGGTGTCATCAGCGGTTGGGTTTGAAAATCCAGCCTATTTTGCCAGGTGTTTTAGGGAAAAGTTTCACCAATTGCCTTCTACTTACCAGACCTCTGAGTCTGGCACAAAGAGTATTTTAGCCACAGAGGACACAGAGGACACG
>WVZO01000252.1:0-162 GCA_011772425.1 Candidatus Aminicenantota bacterium | reverse complement strand
CAAAAAAGTTCTGATAGAGTTTTATAGGAGTATAGGATGGGCAAACTTAACGTTTTTAAGTTTTTTTAGTTTTTATGCTCATCCTAAAGATAAAAATATGGGTCAGTAGATCCGCACGGAGGGCAATAGTTTTTTCAGAGTGCCCGTGCGGTAGGAGAGGTC
>WVZO01000605.1 GCA_011772425.1 Candidatus Aminicenantota bacterium | reverse complement strand
CTTGCTCTGTGGCCCGCTCATTGAGGTTAAACATATTAAACAACAAAGGGATATCCGGGAATCTCATGTTTAGATCTTCAAACACCGACTCTAAGGGATAATCCTGGTGCTGCAGGATTTCCAGCATGTCACGGTGGACCCGGCTTAAAAAAACCGGGAAGGATTCGTGTTCCTCTACATGATTTTTCATTACCAGGGTATTCACAAAGAAACCCAGGATATTTTGCAGTGTATCGTGGTTTCTTCCTGTCCCCAATATACCGGTTACTACATCTTCCTGGTTAGACAACCGCGAAAGCAGGATATTGAGAACAGCATATATCACCACAAAAATGCTGGTATTGTTATGCAAAGCGATCTGCTTTAGTTTATCTTTAACTTCGTTTTCCAGGGCAAACCTGTACCCGGCACTGTCCAGGCTGTCATCGGCTTCCACTCTGTCTTTGCGTAATTGAAGTTCTGGTAAGCCTTGTTCTATCTTTTTTCGCCAGAATTGAAGGGATTTTTTTCCCTCCAGGCCCTGCATTTGCCGGTTCTGCCATAGGGCAAAATCTTTATATTGTATCGAAAGGGCGGGTAGTTCCATTTCCCGGCCCGAGCGGTATATTTCGTATAATTGGTAAAATTCTTTTTTCAGTATCTCCATGGACCACCCGTCGGATACGATATGATGCATGTTAAACATGAACCGGTAATAGGAGGGTGCCAGTTTCACCAGGGCAGCGCGGAAAAGAGGAGCAGTGGGAAGATGGAAAAGTTTGAGGGCAATTTGCCGGTACACCTGGTTACATGCCTGCTCTGCTTCTGCGAATTCCAGGTTCTTTGCCGAAAGATCGATGAATTCAAAGGACATTTTGATGTTCTTCAATACCACCTGGAAGGGGTGGTCCTCCACCACGATAAAGGTGGTACGGAAACTTTCATGATGCCGGATGAGCCAGTCCAACACCTGTTTTATCACATTTTGATCCACCTCATGTTTCAAATCCACATAACCGGGCATATGAAACGCCGGACTTTCGGGTTCCATCTGGTGAAGAAGAAACAACCGCGACTGGTTGTAAGAGAGAGGGTAATACTCGCGGGCTTCTACCGGCGGGATTTCGTGGAAAACCGCTGCACAAGTCTTAGAAATGACTGCACCCAGCCCCCTGATAGTAGGATTTTTGAATATCATGGCCAGGGGGAATTTCACGTTAAGTTCCCTGTATAT
>WVZO01000426.1 GCA_011772425.1 Candidatus Aminicenantota bacterium | reverse complement strand
ACAGGAACCACCCTGGGAGACCCTATTGAAATAAAAGCCCTGGTAAAAGGGATGAATATGACTTAATATTTAACATGCATCACCTGGTATCCGATGGTTGGTCCCTGGAGGTGTTGAAGACGGAATTTTCACTGCTTTATAGGTCCCTTGTTGAAGGGTATGAATATGAACTGGAGTCTGTGGGGATCCAGTACAAAGATTATACCTATTGGCACAATCGCTTGCTGGAAGATGAAGAGAGAATGCGGGGACCTGTGGAGTTCTGGAAAAAGCAATTGGCAGGCACGATACCCCTGTTGAATTTGCCCTATGATTTTTCACCCAATGAATTAAGCGGTAAAAAGAGTTCCGGTTACCGTACCGTGGTAGACAGTGAAACCACGGAAAAGTTGAGAAACCTGGGCAGGCAGTACAATGCCAGCCTTTTTATGGTTTTGTTGGCAGGGATTAATATGCTGTTGTCCCGGTTAAGGGGTCAGGAGGACATTCTTATATGCATGCCGGGTGCAGCACGACAGCATGAAGACTTAAAGAACACCATCGGCTTATTTGTCAATACACTGATACTGAGAACCCGGATAGATAAAGAAGAGGCCTTCGCAAATTTCTTAAAACGTATTCAAGCCGATACCTTGAAAATGCTTGAATACCAGAGTTATCCACTGGAGCTGATCTGTGAACAATTGAAAATCAAATATCCTCAACTTTCTTTCTTTTTTAATATGGTCAATACCATTAATCCCAACCTCCCGGTGTTGGATAATACGGAAGCCTATCACCTGGAGACCGTCCAGGATGCGAAATTTGATATTGCCCTTTACCTGACGGAATATAAAGACGGGATAAACCTCGTGTGCTGTTATTATTCTCAATTATTTATGCCGGAAACCATTGAAAAGATGATGCAGATGTATATTCACCTGTTGAAACGAATAGCGGTAAGCCCGGAGAAACAGCTAAAAGAATATCAGGGACCGGCAAAAAGGCGAAAACTTAGAAGGAATTGATAATATGATTAGGGAGATCGTTTTATGAGTGTCGTCCCTCTGTTATTCAGGCTTCAGGAATTGGAAATAGTTGTCCGCCTGGTTGGTGGTCAATTAAAAATTCATGCTCCCAAAGGAAAACTGACGCCTGAATTGTTGG
>WVZO01000721.1 GCA_011772425.1 Candidatus Aminicenantota bacterium | reverse complement strand
GGTGTAAAGGGTAATCGCATTCCTGATGGATTAACCGATAAGCGTTTACCGTTTCTTTGACATGCGAAGATTTCAGTGAAATTTTAATATTAAAAAATCCATTATCTTCGAAAAATTTTATATGATCCATTGCAGATGCCACCATTTTTTCAGCAGTGGACGCCGGGGAATTCCAGTATTTTTTCTCGATAGAGCCGGAATTGACACCGATGCGGATAGGAATATTTTTGGCATTGGCAGCTTTTAATATTTCTTTTACCTTTTCTTTGCTGCCGATATTGCCGGGGTTGATGCGGATGCCATGGGCACCGACCTCGATGGATTTCAAAGCCAGGAAAGCGTCGAAATGAATATCTGCTACTACCGGCAGGGGTGATTCTTTTATAATCTTTGCCAACGGTGCCAATGCCTCCCTGTCCGGTACAGCCGCCCGAACGATTTCGCATCCTGCATTTTTCAACTCAATGATCTGTGTTAAGGTTGCCCGGGCATCATGGGTATCCGTGGAGGTCATGGATTGAATGGAGACCGGGTGATGGCCACCTATACCGACGTTTCCAATAAAAATTTCTCGCTTTATCTTCATAAGGCTATTATATGAAAAATCAACGAAAAAGTAAAAGAGAAACGGTTGGCAGTATTAGGAAACCACGGAGCCACGAAGGACACGAAGAAAACAATATAATGAAAACTCCCTTTAATAAAAAGTTTTGGGAGGTCCAGGAACCCTTTTTCAAAAGGGTTCTTGGCTGCCAGAGGCATAGATTGGTGGTGAATTTAGGTTGAGATAAAATGTTGACAAAATACTAAAAAAGCATTATGATAACAAACGGAGGTCAGCGATGAATCAGTTGGAAGTAAAACTGGAGGTTCCGGACTTTTTGGTTAATACAATCGACATAAGTAAAGATAAACTGGAGGACTATATCCGTCATACGCTGGCAGTAGAACTATATCGGGAAGGGAAGCTCTCTCTTGGCAAGGCCAGGGAACTTGCAGGGCTGTCGAACAAATGGGAAATGATTCAGCTTCTTAGTTCCAGGGGGGTTTCTTTAGATTATTCGGCTGATGATGCCAAGCGTGACCTGGAAACATTAGAAAAAGTATTATCGTGAATATTAAAGTTGTCTCGAATTCAACACCCCTTATCGCTCTTTCCAAAATTGACAAACTCAACATAATCAAAGAGTTCTTCGACTCAATTATCATTCCCGATGCTGTTTTTATTGAAGTTGCAACTGATAAAAAAGAAAGAGAAGGAAAAGAAGAGGTTTTAAAAGCAAAATGGGTCCAGACCCAGAAAGTGTCGAATAATCTAGCTGTTGATATCTTATTGGTCAATCTTGATGTGGGAGAAGCAGAAGCAATTACCCTCGCCAAAGAGATTAAAGCAGATTTACTTCTTATAGATGACAAAGATGGACGAAAAGCTGCTAAATCTTTGGGCATACCTGTTACAGGAACAGTGGGTTTATTGCTTCGCTATTACAGAGGAAAAAAAGATGATTTTAAGTTAGCGTTAGATGAATTGATTGCAAAAGGATTTAGGCTAAGCAAGGAAGAATATAAAAAATTCTTGAAAATGGCTATATAGAGAAACAATCATTTATTAGGGCTTTCCGCGCTGCCCTTTTTTGCCACGTTCCCTGCGTTTTTCCCAAAGACCATTGACTAATGACTAATGACCTACCTATTCTCCTGGCAAAGGCGGAAACCAACATCGTGGATGCGTCTGGAGGGGTCTACACCGTTGCGATAGGCGCAGCATATGCCGGCTGCATCAGTGAACCAGCTACCGCCCCGTATGACGCGAGTGGTACCGCTTTCCGGCCCTTGTGGATTTTTGTAGGGTAAATTTTTATAATAATCGTCGGCATACCAATCGTTACACCAATCCCAGACATTGCCGGCCATATCCAGGATTCCATAGGGAGATTCTCCTCGAGGATATGAACCTGCCGG
>WVZO01000466.1:1210-1414 GCA_011772425.1 Candidatus Aminicenantota bacterium | reverse complement strand
CTTAACATATCTGGCCTTATATATGTTATTGGCGACAACGGCATATCCGTTTTCATTTTTTACCAGTCCGTATTGTTCCAACCAGGTATGGTCCTCATCGTCGGGACCGTACTCGACATGATCGAATACGATTTCTACAAAAGTTTCTTTGTGGAGTTTGGCCTTTTCATAGAGGTTGTCGAAGTGGTCGTTTCGCTCTAACAG
>WVZO01000466.1:0-1149 GCA_011772425.1 Candidatus Aminicenantota bacterium | reverse complement strand
AGAAACGCGCTCGGTGCTTGTAATTTTTATATTTTTTTCGCCTGGCCCCTTTTCCTTCTGATAGCAGGAGGCGAAAGCGACCGGGTGGAGTTTAAGTCCGCTTTTGGCGATGCGGTTATCGAAGCCCTGGTGGCTTTTGCCAATACCTCCGGCGGCAAGGTATTGGTGGGGGTTGATGATCGTGGGAATATCCCGGGAATCATGATAGGCAAAGAAACGATTCCCAAATGGCTAAACGAAATAAAACAAAAAACCGGGTACAAAATCATGCCCGATGTGAATATCCTGGAAATAAACAAAAAACAAGTGGTAGAATTGAGAATCACCGAGTACCCTTCCAAACCCATTTCTTATAAAGGCAAATATGTCAAACGATTAGGCAACAGCAATCACATCATGACTACCGATGAAATTGTGAATGAATATCTCCGGGTAAGAAACCGAAGTTGGGATATGTTCATTGCGGAAAATTACACCCTGGAAGATCTAGACCTGGAAGCTGTCTCAAAATTGATCCAAAAAATCAACAGTAAAAGAGAAAATAAAATAGAAGAAGATCCACTGCTTTTTTTGAAAAAGTATGGATTGATCCAGGATATCAATATTACCAATGCCGCGTTGCTGCTTTTTTCCAGGAATAAACTGGACATTACCGAGCTTCAAATCGGTCTCTTTGAAACCGACACGGTTATCAAGAAATCCATCACCCTTAAAGACAATCTATTTGATGAAGTTGAACGGGTCATGGATTTCATCATGACTTATATTACTAAAGAGTATGTTATTACCGGGGCGCCGGAGCGGGATGAACGTTGGCAGTATCCTTTATCCGCGGTGCGAGAATTTTTAATCAATGCCATTATTCACCGGGATTATCGTAAAGGGATTCACTCCCAGTTTAAAGTTTTCAGGGATAAAATTGTCTTCTGGAATATTGGTAAATTACCGGAAGAATTAACCATTGAAGATTTGTACAAAGGCACGGAAAAATCCATTCCCAGGAATATAAAAGTAGCGGAAATCTTTAAAGAAGCTTTTTTAATCGAGAGGTACGGGAGCGGGATAAAAAGAGCGGTTAAAGAATTGACCGACTATAAACTACCGGTACCAAAAATTGTTGAAACCGTTGGCGGTATTGAGATTGTTATA
>WVZO01000277.1 GCA_011772425.1 Candidatus Aminicenantota bacterium | reverse complement strand
AACATAAACGTATCTGTATCCAAAGCGTCTTGTTTTTGCGCCAACCGGGCCAGGCCATTGTCAGTACCAAACCAGAGAACACCTTCTTTGTCCTCGTAAATACATTTTACCGGGATGTTTTCCAGCCTGCCTCCCAGGTCATAAATGGTGATAATTCCATTGTCGAACCGGTTGAGACCGGCATTGGTACCAATCCAGAGATTCCCATGGCTGTCTTCATATATGACTTCAATGATGTTACTTAAAAGCCCCTCATCTTTGGTGAATATTTTAATATGGCGGCCGCGATTATTGAACCGCTCCAGGACGTTCAGGCCATTCTCTGTTCCAATCCAAATTTTTCCCTGTTTATCTTCAAATATGCGATTGACCCTGCTGTCGGACAATCCGTGTTTTTTTGTCAGGTAAGTAAATTTTCCATTCTTGTAGCGGTGAAGACCTTCCAGGGTGCCGATCCAGAGATATCCTGACGAATCCTCCAGGATGCAGCCAATAGAGTTGTCTAAGAGTCCTTCCCGGGTGGTCAATAAGGTAGTCAATTCCCCTTTTTTCAGCGTTAATACGTTCAATCCCCCTTCTGTACCGATCCAGAGTTGATCGCTCCGGCCTTTATGGATACAATAGACGTAATCATGAGCCAAACCCTCCCTGGTGGTGTAATTGGTGAATTGACTGTCTTTTAACTGGTGTAATCCGCCGTCAACGGTTCCAATCCACAGGCTGCCTTCCCTGTCTTCATATATGGAGTAAACACAACCGCTTGCCAGCCCATCATTCTTTGCAAGCGTATGAAACACCCCATTTCTCATCCGGGTCAGGCCGCCCCCATCCGTTCCGATCCACAGGTCTTTGCTTCCATCCTTATAAATGTAATTAATCGTACGGTTTTGCACGCCCATCTCAGTACCGTAGGTGAATAACTTTCCCTGGTTCAGCCGGAAAAGACCCCTTTCACCTGTTCCTATCCACAAGTCTCTTGTGTCCTCTTCATAAAGACAAACCGTCTTTAAATGAGGCAAATCTTTTTGAGAAGCATAGATACGAAAAACACCGGGTTCAACCAACTTTACAATCCCGGCAGCGGTGGTCACCCACAGGTCTCTATTTCTATCTTTATATATGAAACTCACCGAATTATCCGGTAATCCGTTTTTTGTGGTATAGGTGGTGAATTCTTCATTACTCAAACAAGTCAATCCTTCCGTGAAGCTTCCAATCCATAAATTGCCCCATCGATCTTCATTAATGGCGCGTATTTGATGAAGAACTCTATATTTTGTAAAAGGATACGTTGTAAATTGTCCCTCTTTATACCGGGTTAGTCCGCCGTCGGAAGTACCGATCCATAAGGTGCCTTTTCCATCTTCGTAAAGGGCACGAATAATATTGCACGTTAATTGGGGGATTTTTTCTTTATTATAAACCTCAAAATGAATTCCATCAAAACGAACCAATCCATCCGGGGTGCCAATCCAAATATATCCATCATGGGTCTGCCGGACAGCATAAACAGAATTCGCCGGAAGACCTCCTTCTATATTCCATATGTGTAAACTGTATTGAGTGATTGACTTGTTCGGGTCCAGGGCCATTAAAACAAATGACGGCTGTAAAAAAATAAAATAGAAGAAAGTTAAAATCAACAGCAAATGGGCAGGGCTAAACGTTCGTTTTCTTTTCATCACTCTAAACCGATGACTAAATAGGGCGAAATTCGCA
>WVZO01000148.1:668-1520 GCA_011772425.1 Candidatus Aminicenantota bacterium | reverse complement strand
GACACCTGGTCCGGGCAAGCAAACGGGAGTTCCAGAAGATAGGCAAATTATGTGTCAAAGCCGATTTTGATAAGTATTATGATTTGGTTAAGGAGGTTTAGGCCTTTGATTAAGCAAATCCTGTTAAAAGGGAGATACCATGATAAAAGACCTTGATTTAACATTAAAAGCATTACTTTCCGGGGAAGCCGAGCCCGGCAGTGAATTGGCACAAGCCAACATCAGTTTCTCCGCCCCGGACGAGGAATGGCGGAGTAAAGGCAAGGAACTTGATCTCGATATCTATCTCTACGATATTCGTGAGAACCGGGAACTGCGCTCCAATGAACCGCATTTGCAGCGGAATCCTGATGGTACGGTCACTCAAGAAAAACCATTGCCCAGGATGGACTGTGCGTTTTTGATCACAGCATGGAACAAAATAGCTGTATCCCATGATGAAGATAGAGAGCTTCAAGAGCATCGGCTGCNNGAGCATCGGCTGCTGAACCAGGTGCTGCAGGTGTTGTTCCGAAATCCCAGGATACCGCCGGAATATTTGCATGGTTCATTAAAAGGCCAGGAACCCGCCTTACCAATGATTACCGCTCAAAAAGACGGATTGCCCGACCCGGTGGAGTTCTGGAATGCCCTGGGCAGCCCGCTTAAGCCTGCTATCAACTGTGTGGTTACCTTTTCCCTGGACCTGGATCAACAGACCACAGGGCCTATGGTGGTTTCAAAAATCACCGAGTATATGCACAAGGGTAAACCCGGGACCCCGGAGAAAGTGATCCAGGTTGGCGGCAGGGTGCTGGATGCATCAGACCCGGTAAAGGGAATCCATAACGCATGGGTAAAAATCAGGGAATT
>WVZO01000148.1:0-619 GCA_011772425.1 Candidatus Aminicenantota bacterium | reverse complement strand
GCATACGGTTATCGAAGTGAACAAATTAGCCTGGCAGTGCCTTCAGCAAACATTAGTGATTATATCATCCGGTTAAAAAGAGAGAAAAGCAGCAGTGAAATCCCCATAGAAAATATTCCCGGACTTACTGACAAGTTTGCCGCCAGATTAAAGGAAGAGGGAATTGATACCATTGGAAAACTTTTGGCACTTTCCATCACAGAGTTGGCTGTGATTCTAAAAAAGAGTGGGAAGGGTTCGCTGAATTATTATATGGCTAAGGCAGCCCGTATACAAAAGGCAGCCAGGGAATTGGTTAAAAGCTAAAAGAAATGAATATAAGATAAAAGAAAAGGAGGTAAAAAATGCCTGAATATTTATCACCAGGTGTATATGTTGAGGAGGTAGAGATAGGTGCCAAACCCATAGAAGGCGTCAGCACCAGTACTGCCGGATTTCTTGGGGAAACCGAAAGAGGTCCCACGCAACCCCGGCTTATCACCAGTTGGCTTCATTTTCAACGGGTTTATGGTTCCTATTTTACTACCAATGGGAAGACACCGTATTTACCCTATGCGGTGGAAGGTTTCTTTGCCAATGGGGGTAAGCGGTGTTATATCGGTCGAATTACCCCCAGTGA
>WVZO01000071.1:3408-3660 GCA_011772425.1 Candidatus Aminicenantota bacterium | reverse complement strand
AAAACACAGCGAGGTTATCATGTCCGATTTCACCGCATTCTTTTTAAAGGAATTAAAACGATTCACCGGTCCCAGGAACCTGGTGGTATGGTTGGTCTTCCTGATCATTGTACTGGTTTTCGTCAATACAGGTGTAAATGATTATAAAAAGGTACCGGAAAAAGAAGAAAAATTCAAAACCATCCAGTCTAACTATTTTGAAAAAACCCGAGACTATGAAGTATATGGAAGGGATGGCATAAAGGTATTGTT
>WVZO01000071.1:1699-3293 GCA_011772425.1 Candidatus Aminicenantota bacterium | reverse complement strand
AGCATCTTTGCCCTGTTTTACGGGTACGAGTCCATGTATCATAAGGAATACCTGAAATTTCTATCCAGCCTTCGTTCCCATAGAAAAACATTCGCAGCCATTGTCATTTCACGGTCTATCCTGTTTATCGCCGCATTTCTCTTTTTATTCCTCTGTGTATTGCTTTTCCTGGCGGTCAGCGGGATTGGTTTTTTTACCGCCAATTATGCGACATTGACGGGATTCCTGGTTTCAAAACTGGGAATGCTGCTGTTCTTTTTCATGGTGGGCGTTTTTTTCGGTACGTTCCGTTCAGTATTATTCTCCGCCATATCCATGTTTACCGCCTGGTTCTTCCTGGTCTTTATCATCCCCGGTCTCATAAACGCCGCAGTCGAAAAAAAAATCCCGGATATCACCAAAGATTATCAAACAGAACTTTCAAAATACGCAAAACTGGTTGATTTCGAAAATAAAACGGAAAAGAAGATGGGGAAATTCAACCGGGGCAATATCGAAGCTGAACGACAAAACATCGAGGAATTCAAGAAGGTCGATTATAAGGAGATGGAGAACCTGGAAAAGGCTTTACGGGATGAAATCGCCGCGGCCATCCATACTTATTATACGCTTTCCGCCTGGACGCCGGTAACCTTTTACCAGTGTACCGGCAATGAAGTCAGCAGCCGCGGTTACGCAAGCTTCCTGGATTTTTATAAATATGCCATTGACCTGAAACGGGAGTTTGTCTGGTTTTTTATCCAGCGTGTGTTCTATAACGATCCCAAAGTAATGGTCTCCTTTATCAAAAAGGACGAGAACATTTACCGGGCCAGCTCTCAACTCCCCCCGAATTTTGCCAGAGGTCTGCTTATTAACTTTTTGTTCATCATTCTCCTCTTTATGATTTCCCTGTTTCGCTGCGAAAATGCCTTATTCCCTTTACCGGAAAAGGCAAACGCCTATGATGACCTGGAACTCGACCTGGAAACCGGGAACCAGTACACCTATAATGTTTATTACCCGGAAGCGATTCACCAGTTAATCAATGCCTTTTTCAGCGGCGGTAAGCGCCTCAACTGGAAAATAGCCCTCGATGATCAAAATATCTTAACCCAAAAAATGAAAAAGGGAGATTTTTTGTATCTACCCAATGGTGATACCCTGCCCGGAGACCTCAAAGCCGGACATTTACTATGCCTATTTAAACGTTTATTAAAGCTCTCCAGAGAAGAAATTGAAAAAGCCAGGGAAGAATTGGGAAAAGAGGTTTTAAATAAGCGTCTGTCAGCCGTTGAACCGGTTGACAGGGCCAGGCTGCTGCTGACGCTGGCGGAAATGGCAAAAGGCAAGGTCCGGGTGTTTTTGTTTAATGATTTTATATTGGGCATCCCCGTGTTATTGAGGGAAGGTTTATCAGAGCGGGGAGAGCGGTTAAAAGCGGATGGTGTATTGGTAATGGATATGATATCCACGGCCAATGCCTGGTTGGATGCAGACATCGTCTCATCCATCGTATTAAAGGACGGCAAGTATAAGGTGATATAAAGTAGGCAGTTGACAGTTGGCAGTTGGCAAAAGAAGAAGCGAGGAAGCGAAGAAGAGAAGAAAAGAA
>WVZO01000071.1:0-1510 GCA_011772425.1 Candidatus Aminicenantota bacterium | reverse complement strand
TTCTATTCCATTTTTAAGAATCTCGACCACAAGCGGATCGTTTTCTTTAAAATTTTCCGGTCTGTAAGGAATGGGTTCAAGTCTCCTGTCTATGCTTCTTCTTAAGGGAACAACCCGACGTCTATCGGCAAAGCGGTCCCCGGAAAAATCGTCTGATATGATTGCAATATTGATATCGCTGTCATCGACTGCTGTACCACGGGCATAAGAGCCAAAAAGATACATTTTTTCGATATTTATATTATTTTTTGCGATAACTCCAATGTACGTTTTTATTATTCTTCTAATTGCATCTTTAATTTCAGCCATTGGTAAAACTCCTTAATTCTTTTAAAATAATCCTCCGTAAATTCTTTTGTACATCTAAGCGTCTATTTCTTCTTTTTCTTTCATCTGGGTATTATTGAAAATAGAAAACAATAAATTGTCAATTTATCCTTCCTATTTCCTACTCACTTCTCAATTTCTCCTGCACCGTTTCAAACATCCCGTATAACTCCGAGGGAGTTTTTTCTTTCGCGTTAACTCACTTTTTCTCCTTCANNGTGTTAAGTTAAATTCTTTTAATATGGCATTGAACTGCTCTTCAGGCAGCTTTTCACGAACCCTGGCAATATATTGTCTTGTATGATAGGCATTGGGAGAGCCGACTTTAGTAAAAACTATGAATGCCTGGATAAAGAATTTAAAGGAATTTTCAAATTGATTTTGTTCAAAATACAGTTGCCCCATCTGTGCCATACTTTTTGCCGCGTTGTCTTTGTCACCAGTTTTATTTGATATTTCCAAAGCCTGTTGATAATTCTGTAAGGCTCTGCTATAATCGCCTTTACATTGATAAACAATTCCAAAAGCATGCAAACTTTCTGCTACGCCTCTAATATCATTGATTTTCTCAAAAATTTCCTTTGCATTTTTACATTGTTTTAATGCCTCATCATAATCGCCTTTACATTGATAAGCAATTCCAATACTATGCATAACTTCTGCTATACCTCTAATATCATCGATTTTCTTAAAAATTCTTTTTACATTTTCAAACTGTTTTAATGCCTCATCATAATCGCCTTTCTCTTGATAAATTATTCCAATCTGATGCAAACTCGAAGCCCAACCTTTGATGTCACCAACATTTTTCTTAATTTCAAGGGACTTTTGATAATTGATTAATGCTACATCATAATCACCTTTCGTTTGATAGATCCTTCCAATCTGATGAAAGATAGTAGATAAATCTTTTTGAGCTTCTATTTTTTCAAATATTTTTTGAGCCCTCTTATAATGGTTAAATGCCTTATCATAACGGCTTTGATTCTCATGAACCAACCCGATTCCATGCAAACCTAGAGCAACACTCCTTGTATCACCGATTTTTTCAGCAACTTTCTTTGATATATTGTAATACTTTATAGCCTTTTTATATTCACTACAATATCTATAAAGATTGCCTAATTTCCCGTAGATGACGCACTTATTATAATCGCTAAGTTTCACTATTTCCAGTTCCTGG
>WVZO01000204.1 GCA_011772425.1 Candidatus Aminicenantota bacterium | reverse complement strand
ATATTGTAGGGACTTGATTTATCAAGCCCTAGCCCAGGCGGTTCACCCGTTGGGTTTGATGAATCAAACCCCTACAAAAAAATCGACGATGCAGGCTTACATCGTTGATAATCCAATCGAAAAATTGACAATGCAGGCTTACATCGTCAATAAACCAACTGAAAAATCGACGATGTAGGCTTACATCGTCAATAATCCGACCGGCGGAACGACGATGCAGCGTTACATCGTCATTGATCCAANNAGGTTTATTCTTTCTTGTCCATCTCCTCCTCTTTGTTTTTTCTTTTTATTTTGTTCATGCTCAGGTCGTTGATTTTTCCACTCATTTGTGGTAAGTTATCACTTTACGGGGCAAATTGGCAGCCTCGTGGCTGAGAAAGATAATTATCCTGAGTAAGCATGAATTTCGAAATCATCAGTAATATTGAGGAAGTTGAGATAATCGCTGTAGGTGGTCGAATTCGGGACATTATGAGGTTGCGTAAGCAGTACGGCCATGGAAGATGGCGAAAACTCAAGGGGGTTGCCAGTGTTCGCCTCACAAACGGTCGCATCCGCAGGGCTGAGGTCCATTGGTACGAAGCCCATGGGATCGGCAAGAAGAAAATGAAAATTAAACGTTTCTTGAGCTAAAAGAGATAATCATGGAAAACAGTGAACGAAAATTTGCGCTGTGCGTGAAAAATGACGATTGCGAGGACCTTGAATTACGAAAAATTTATCAAATTCTCCCGGATAAAAACGCCTCACAAGAGGGCTACCTCAGGGTCCTGGATGAGTCCGGCGAAGATTACCTGTACCCGGAATCATACTTTCTTATCATCGAGCTTCCACGCGAAGCGCAAGAAATGATATTTGCAGCCTGATGAATAACCCTTTAGCCGGGTTAAGCAGTGGGGTAAGGCAGGATTCATAGAACTCTCCTACCGCACGGGCACTCTAAAAAAAAACTTTTGCCCTCCGTGCGGATCTACTAACCGCTATTTTTATCTACAGGATGGACAGAAAAATATAAAACTCAAAAAAACTTTAGTCTGTCCATCCTGAACTCCTATAAAACTCTATCAGAACTTTCTGCCTCCGGCGGCCCGCTTTTTTGTAAAAAAGCGGGGCAAAAAACTTTTCATACACGGTCAG
>WVZO01000434.1 GCA_011772425.1 Candidatus Aminicenantota bacterium | reverse complement strand
TGTTGTTGCGGTTGGAGGGCCTGTCGTTGTTGCGATTGGCACAACGAAGGTTCCCGGCGTCGTTGTTCCAACTGCCGCCCCGCATCACGCGATTGGAACCGCCGCTGTCCCTTCCCTTTAAAAATCCTATATTTGCCATCGATTATCGGTAAAAATATGCCTCAATAGATGCCGCGAACCGGCAAAACGGAAATATCCCATTATACTCTGTACGTGGGCCAATTGAACGGCTTTATGGGTGCCTTTTCCTTTCCGGCAGGCAAAGGAATTTTCTAGAAAAACAGATTCAAACAGGGGTTCGATAATGTTTACCAGGGCATGATGAACAACTTTATCCCTGAAAGGGGCCACAGAGATGATTCGTGCTTTGGGGTCTTTTATTTTGAAATAGCGATATTTCCCGGGTTTATAACGATGAGTGGATAGGTCTTCACGCAGCTTAAAAAGATTCTTTTCCAGGTCCAGGTGAAAAGCGGCTGCTTCCGGGTTATTTTTCTTTCCTTTAAAGGCTTTTTTAAATGATGCGTAAAGGTTCTGAAAACCGGTAATATTATTATACAGTTCGCTCATCTTTGCTTCTCTGCTTGATCCAGCCGCCGATCATTTTCCCGGATTCGAAGAGTTTTTCCTGGATGAATTCATACTGTTTGACCGATAGGTATTTTTTGTTAAAACATATGCGCAAAAGGACCCTTAATTTTTCAATTTTTATATTGATTTCTCGTAGTAGTAATATCTTTTTTCGTTTATAAAGTGCTTCGATAATGAGTTCGAGGATATCCACCGACAGGTTGGCCACCCGGTTCGATATACTGAATCTTACTTTTTTGGGAAAATCGTCGATGCGGTCCAGTATCCATTGGGTGATATCGATCCACAGGCTGAATACCGGGGCTTCATTTTTCATTTAAAAACGCCGATGATTTTTAAGACATCGTCTCCGTATGTTTCGATTTTTTTCTTGCCGAAGCCTTTTATTTGCTTTAAGGCTTCTTTGGATTTCGGTTTCGATTGGATGATCTCCATGAGTTGGGCATTGTTAGCGATGATATAAACGGGGATTCCTTCTTTTTCGGCCCTATCTTTGCGCCATTCTTTTAACCGTCTGAGCAGCAGTTCATCTTTCTCGTCGAGTTTTACTTTTGTAATCTCTTTGCTTTTTCCTCCTTTTTCATGGATTACCGTATCATAGTCGATGAATACGGTCCAGTAAAAATTTTCCCTTGACTTGAAAAATTCGGCTTTTACGGTTCTAGCTCGTTTGTTCAAGAGGAATCGGTTGAGGTCGTCTTCGAAGAATGTTTCGTTTTGTTTTGAAAAGGGTATTGTGAATATTTTTATCATGATTTTTCCTATATATACGGTATATATAGTATACACCATTCCTATATATATGTAAACACTTTTAGATTTTTTGTTGAAAAAGCAAAAAATAATTGCAAAAAAAGGGACTAAGAAAAATTTTCCCCTCAAAAAGCCTATTATAAAAGGATTTTGAAGTCGCATTTTTGTGCCTGTTTTTTCGTCGATTTTTTCCTATATATACGTAATCTCGGCCTATATATAGGTTTTTTAGGGAATAAAAAAGATATTAAAGGGAAAAAGTGTGAAAAAGCTCTCCGGCTGCGCTTCGGAGAGCTTTTTTCGGGCTTCGCCCGGGTGGGTTAAGATTCAACAGGCGCAGTACGCGGCGCGGCAAAGGGTAAAAGGGTAAAAGGATAAAGGGTTACCTATTATCCTGGCAAAGGCGGAAGCCAAGGGAGTTGACGCGATTGGAGGGCCTGTGGTATGAGCGATTGGCACAACGAAGGTACCCGGCGCCGCCGAGCCAACCGCCGCCCCGCACCACGCGATTGGAACCGCTTTCCGGACCTGTTGGATTTTTCTGAGGTTCAGCGCTATATATATCATACCAATCATAACACCACTCCCAGACGTTTCCCGCCATATCCAGCAGCCCGTAGGGTGACGCACCATTGTGATATGAACCGACAGGAGCCGTATATGCATAACCATCATCGATATTTTTATCTACCCAACTAAAAATTTTCTCTTTTTCTAATAATTTTATGTCGGCAAAATTGACCTTTTCTCCTGAGGGTGGACTATTGCCCCAGGGATACGTGCGGCTGTCGGTTCCCCGGGCGGCCTTTTCCCACTGCGATTCCGTGGGAAGTTTGAATATCAAATTTTTCTCTGTGGAAAGCCAATCGCAATAAGCGTTTGCATCATTCCAGGATATCCCAACGATTGGATTATTTTCATTTGATAAGAATTCTTTGTAATAATCATCAGCTCCGGTATTTATATTATATTTATTTCCTTGTTCCAGCCACTCAGGATAATGTGTTTTTGTGGCATTGACAAATTTCATATACTGCTTTATTGTTATTTCATACTTTCCCATCCAGTACCCATCCAGGTATACGGTATGTATTGGTTTTTCATCATCAAAATCATTTGAACCCATGGTAAACTCACCTCCCGGGATATAGACCATGATAATGCCATCGCCATAATTCGCTTCCCAAAAGCCTTTTTCGTTTATATATAGCGTTTTGATTGGTTTCAAAAATAGGAACACCGCGGCAGCAATGATGATCGCTAAAGTCGCGCGAATGCCTATCCTGAGTCCGAAAAAAGGAACA
>WVZO01000072.1 GCA_011772425.1 Candidatus Aminicenantota bacterium | reverse complement strand
TCCTCATATCCGGGGAACGATGAAGCTCCCGCATCAATTTCTTCGGGGTTAAGCCTACGGATAATTTTAAAGATAAGGTAAACACACCGCCATATTGATGAGTTTTAAGACAATAGGTAGAAATAAGATATTCAGCTTCAATTGCCGGGCGGGCCAGGTAAAACCCATTCTTCCAGTGGTTGCCTGGGGGATTAAAATGAACCCAATCTTTTTCCGGTAACTCATCGAAATTAATTATCTTAAAATTTAGTTTTTGCGCCAACTCAACGATCCCTTTATCTTCCAGGACTTTTTTTGTGGGGGCCGGACCACTCCTTTCTCCTATTGTAATTTCTGAGGCTCCCCTATCCCTGATTTCACGGATCAACTGGCTCAGGGTATCATTGTGGGTCGAACCAGGTGCCGGGTCTGCTGTATTAAAGTTTGGTTTGATAAATACGCGTTTATTTTTTACCGGAGCGAAGTTTAAAATTCGCAGTGCTTCCCGTATTCCTTCTGCCCGGCTGTTTGTTTTTATCAACGCGATTTTTGCGTTTTTCTTACCTTTTTTTCCCAGCAGGGGTCCCAAACCAAACGTCGGTAACAATGCCACCCCGATGGCCGTGTTTTTTATAAACCGGCGGCGATCTATTGTAAAAATATTTTTCTCTTTCATAAAATTACCTCCAATGTTAAGATTATTTTTACAATACCTGGCTCTTAAAGTCAAGGTTTAAAAAAAATCCAATTCCCTTAACGTAATATTTTACTTGCATGTCCCCTTCCATGTCCCCTTCCACCTTACCTTGAAATATATCCTGATTTCATGTAGAATTTTTCCTTAATCGTTTTAAATAAAACGGTTGTATGTTTTGTTAGAAGGAGATTGTCCTATTATACGGTTGAGTAAAACATTCAAGAGACGCGCCGGGTATGCATTGCTTTACTGGTTTGCCTCAACGCTGTTGGCAACTATGATTTATTCGCAGATGCGTTGGGCCTATTTTATCAGGGTTGGCAAAACAGCAGCCCTGTTGAGCCTGAATTCTACCCTCCTGGCCATCGTGATATTCTGGATAACGTTAAAGGTCCCGTTGGGCCGTTTTTCAAAACCTGTTTTTTTTACTATTCATCTATTGGCTGCAATCATGGTTTCAGGACTTTCCGTTGGGATGGTGTTCCTGGACTTTTATATTTTTGCCGACCCGGTGGTCGTAGAATATTTCCGTACAATGCGCCATCAATTTTTTCAAATTTGGATCACCGGCTACATTGCCGCGGCCGGATGGTTTTATTTCCTGCAGTATCAAAAACACTCCAGGGAACAGGCCGTCAGGGAAGCCAATTTGCAAAAATTGTCCAGGGAAGCCGAGCTAAAAGCACTCAAAGCCCAGGTTAATCCCCACTTTCTTTTTAATACCCTTAATTCCATAAACGCACTGGTGATAAAAAACCCGAAAAAAACCAGGGAAATGATCACCCGCCTGGGAAACATGTTACGCTATGTACTGGATGTTTCGGAAAGCGACTTTGTTCCCCTGCGTCAGGAAATAGAATTTGTAGAGGATTACCTGGCCATTGAAAAAACCAGGTTGGGAGAAAAACTTCAATTGTATGTTAATGTGGATAAAAACCTGATGGAAGTTCCGGTCCCCCCGATAATCCTACAACCCCTGGTGGAAAATGCCATTAAACACGGGGTGGCAAAACAAACCAGGGGCGGCTGGGTAAGAATCGACATAAAAGCGGAGAAAGGAAATCTCAAATACCAGGTGACCGACAGCGGCGGCAAACTCAGCCCCCCGGATAAAAATTTGAATGTAACTGTAAATCAAGGTCTGGGACTGAGAAATATTCGCGAACGCTTGAGATGCATCTTCAATGATGATTTCTCCTTTAATATTGAAAACAATACTCCCTCAGGTGTGGTTGCAGTGATTGTTTTTCCAATATCCCCCAAAAAAGGTTAAAAGATGAGTTTAACTGCGGTTATCGTGGATGATGAAAAACTGGCAAGGGAAGCGGTGTTGATTGCTGCAAAACTGTTAGACCAATACGGTTACAATGC
>WVZO01000343.1:27792-66230 GCA_011772425.1 Candidatus Aminicenantota bacterium | reverse complement strand
TTGCCCCCAGTCCCCGGTATCGCGGTAGCTGGCTTCCAGCTTCCTACCTACTGATTTTTTTCATCGATGGATTCCGGGAAGGCGACCTTTACTGGTGACCCTTGTCCTGTGACCGGGTATATTTTCAAACTCTTATCAGGCCTCAGTTGCTTGTCATACCTTATACCGGACTGGTTGCAGTATCCCCCTTCCCCCTCCCGGTAACCGGCAACCCTTAACCTCCCCCCAATCCCCAATCCCCTAATATCCTCATCCACGTTCACGTATATGTTATATGCATAAAATACCTGACCCCATACCCCACCCTTCAGGGCTTTTCGGAGTTTGCCCTAACCAATGAGACCTTTCAAGAGAGGTTGAATGGGCTTGAACAGTTGAGGCAATTGAACGAGGACCAGGAAAAGGCCAAAGGTTCGGCCATGGTGGTGAGAAAATTAAGGGATGATCTATATTATGAGTTAAAAGCCGCCTGGTCGAAATTCATAACGGTTTGCCGTTTTGTATTTAAGGATAACGAGGAGTACCTAAGAATATTGAATGTTCCCCCTATCAGGTCCAGGACCCGCAAGAGCACTACTGACCAGGCCCAGGGTGATCAGGCAGACCAAACACCAACAGACACATCAAATCAATAGAGAAAAATAGTCTTTTTGGTTTTTTTCTCCATCGGCGTCTTATAGTTTTAAATACTATCTTTTACAAAAATTATCGATAAAAACTTGCATTTGTTTACCTGTTCATTTATAATTCTCCCGAAAATGACGATATATAAATACTAGGTGCTGTGAGGTGTGCGATGAAGAAGATAATTATTTTTATTTCTATTTTATTTTTAAGTGCTGCCGTCTTTGCCAGTGAAATTGATTTTTCAACACTTGACATAAAGGTTGGTTATATCACTATTCCCAGGCCCTTTATCCATGCCAAGAAGGACTACGATAAAGGAATTTACTATGTTACCTTGACGGCAAAAGAGGGGGTTCCATATTTTAATGTTCACAATCAAAAGAAGGAATTGCTCTTTGAAGAGTTGGCTGTGGTAAAGCCCACGAAGTCAAAGTATAAATTTAATTACCGGGTCAGGAAAGGATTCTTAAAAGGTTACGAATACTTCAAGCTTAAGGTTATGAAACCGGAGGCTAACATCTTCGCCTTTTTCCTGGTTAAAAAGGAGAAAGAGAAACAAGTAGACAAAGAGCAAGAAAAACAATAGCAGCGGTTATCTACGCCCGCGTCCCCGTCCGTCTCCTACGTCGTCTTCGTCATCCTCTCCTTCGCCGGTGTCTTCGCCATAGTAATCGGTAATCATGAGGTGATCCTCTTCGGTGCAGTATTCCAGGGGTTCTGTACCGGTAATAAATGCTTCTTTAAATCGATGAAGGCAGTCGGGAGTAACTAATTTGCCGGTGTATTTGTCGATTAATACCCACACCACCCCCGGGGGTTTCCTGAATCCCTGTGGTTCGGTATATTTTTCCAGGTATTTTTCCATGAATGTAAGAAAAATGGGCTGCGCGGCGCGGGAGCCGGTTTCTTCCGGGCCCAGGGTCCTGGGTTCATCGAAACCTACCCAAACGCCCACGGTTATGGAAGGAGTAAAGCCAATAAACCAGGCATTGGTGAATTCATTGGTAGTCCCGGTTTTACCGCCCAGGGGAGTATCCAGGTTCCGGGCCCGCCAGCCGGTGCCCCACTTGACGACTCCTTGCATCAGGTAGTTCATGACAAACGCGGTTTCTTCGTCGATGACCTGTTTTCGATCCGGGTAGTTTTCTTCAATGACATCCCCGTGGTAATCCATGATTTTTTTAATCATAAAGGGTTTGACGCGAATACCGAGATTTGGAAACACGGTGAAGGCGGCCACCATTTCACTGAGTTTCACTTCAAAGGCTCCCAGGGAAATGGACATATAGGGTTTTAATGTCGAAGAGATCCCGAATTTCCGGGCATATTGGACGATTTTTTGGGGAGTTATATATTCGGCAATCCGGGCGGTGACCACGTTCCTGGATTTCTCAAAGGCACGCCGCAGTGTTAATGGCCCCAGGAAATCATCAATTCCCCCGTGATTACGGGGTTCCCACAACTCACCGGTCCACTTGTCAAAATAAGAAAAATATTCATCTTCGATGAGTGTGGCTGGGGTAAACCCATTTTCCAGGGCTGCAGTGTAGACGAGGGGTTTGATGGTAGAGCCGCTTTGACGTAAAGCCTGGGTGGCGTTATTCCACTTGCTCTTATCAAAGGAATAACCACCCACCATGGCTTTAATTTCACCGGTTTTATTGTCCACCACCAGGATGGCACCCTGGACTTCCGGTTCTTGTTCAAGTCCCAATTTCAACTGGTATTTCTTATCCAATACGTTGATATTCTCAGGGGTATTTTTTTTGGTTTTTTCGCTGTTGTCAGTGGTTTCTTGGTTATAGTAATTATTTTCCTTTTGATCCTGTTGTTGAGTCTGGAGATATTGGGCCAGGGGTTCGGGAATGTCCAAAATCTTGACCAGTGCCACATCCCCTTTTTTTAGTATTCGGCGCATCCTGCGGCGGGTCCATTTGGCATCCTCGGCGTCCAGAATGCCCGTGTATTTGTCAATCCTTACCAATACATGCCGGTTATTCGCCGTTAAGACAACACCTTCGACAATATCTCCTTTTTGGATTTTTAGTTTTTTCCAGGAAGGCAGTGGGTGGGTTTGAATATCCAGGTTGGAATCTAAGAGGTTAAATAATCCGGGTTTGGTTCGCCAGCCAATGCGTTTATCCAGTCTGTGCAATCCTTCTTTTAAAGCATGCTCCGCCCATATTTGCATGTCGCTGTTGAGGGTGGTGTAAACCCGTAATCCCCCGGTATACAATTGGGTATCGCCGAATTTTGCTTCGATGCGTTTGCGAACCTCTTCTACGAAGTAATTGCCGATTTCTTCCCTTTCCAGCTCAAAGGGTTTTTTAGGTAGGGGGAAAGCAATGGCTTTTTTGTACTGGTCCTGGGTGATAAATTTTAATTCCAGCATGCGTTTCAGGATATAATTCCGTTTTTTAATGCAATTTTCCGGGTTGTTGAACACATGGTATCTGCCGTTAGGGCTGGGCATGATGGTGGGAATGAGGGCGGCTTCGGCAAGGTTAATATCTTTGATGTCTTTGCCGAAATAGTACCTGGCTGCTTCAGCAACGCCGTATACACTGGCCCCCAGGTAGATTTTGTTACAGTAAAAGGTCAGGATTTGGTCTTTTGTATATCGTTTCTCAATCTGGATCGCCATTAAGATTTCTTTAAGTTTTCGTTTAAACTTTTGGGTAAGGGTTCTTTCGCGGCTGAGAAAGAGATTTAAGGCCAGTTGCTGAGTGATAGAGCTTCCGCCCCCCAGGTTTTTGCCGAGAATGACTCCCAGGACAGCGCGAATCGTCCCCCTGAAGTTGATCCCCCAATGCGAGTAGAACTGGTTGTCTTCTGAGGCGATCAGGGCTCTCTCCAGCACGTCGGGAATATCCTGGCGCCGGATAATGGTGCGCTTTTCAATGGCAAATTCTTTGATGGGATTCCCCCGGTCGTCATGGATAATGGTGGTGATTTTGGGCTGGATGTCTTCCAGGCGTTCAATCTGGGGAAAACCTTTTTGATAGACCAGGATAATGCCGATTAATGCACCGATAAGAATAGTAATAATGGTGCTGAGCAGTAAAAGAACGATTTTAAAGTGTTTTTCTAAAAATCCTTTTATGACTGCTGCGATTTTTGTTTTCATCTTCAGTTTTTTTCCCGTCATCTTATTTACTTCTTTTTTTAACAATTTCAACGCAAAGTATACCATATTTTGAGTTGGATTGGAATATCAGGAGATTTTTCGCCCGGCCCCTTCTTTCCCCAAATTTCAGATAGCAAAGTAACGCAAAAGGTTTTATTATAAATAAATCCTTTGTGCCTTCGTGCCTTTGTGGCTGAATTTTCATAACGTCTCCGGGCGAGGCCAGCGGCATCATGAGGGGCTGGCACCATATCCTAACAGTGACCAGTGTCCAGTGACCAGGTATATTTTTAAAGTTTTATCAAGCCTCAGTTGCCTTTCATACCTTATACCGGATTGGTTGCAGTATCCCCCTTCCCCCTTCTGGTAATCGACAACCCTTAACCACCCCCACAATCTCCTCATCCACGTTCACGGATATGGAATATGCATAAAATACCTGCCCCCTATCTTCATTGACAACGATATTATCGATAACTTTCGGCAGGTTATTTATCCCCAACTTAATTCACCACCGGTATTCTGGGATGATGGATATCCATCAGGTGGAAACTACTGGTCTGATTACGATGGAGTGGATTTAGATAACGATGGAATTGGTGATACGCCTTACTGGGTAACTGAATTCGCTAAAGACAATTACCCTCTAATGAATCCTCTTTGGCATTTTATCAAGGCAACTATTAATATTGCCCCGGATACACTTAACCTTAAAAGCAAAGGAAAGTGGATTACCGTATATATAGAATTGCCTGATGGCTTTGATATCGCAAATATTGATACTTCTACTGTATTACTGAATAATACAGTCCAGGCGGAAAAGAAGCCTGTTAAAATTGATGACAATAACGGTAATGGGATTCTCGATTTAATGATTAAATTTAATAGAAATGCAGTCCAGGAACTTCTTGAAGGGGAATCAGGATACGTTGAATTAAAGTTAACAGGAAAAGTGGAGAGTACACCATTTGAAGGTTCGTATAAAATTAAAGTGAGGCCATAGTTCGCTGCGCTCACAATTGATTGGGGTGATGGGGTATTTTAAGGGTTTAAGGGGTTTAAGGATTTAAGGGGACAGGCAAGATATTACCGGAAGGAGTCACAGGCACTATATCAACCAAAGCAGCGCGGGAATTTCTAAAGGAATTGACACGTCAACGGGTCAAAAACGTTCTCACGGATGCGGAACAATCTGTTTTATATGCTGCTGTTAAACAGCATCGTTTTACCAACTCATCTCTTGTTAAGATTACGCAAAAAAGTAAACAGAATGTAACCAAATATATGAACCGACTGATGAGGTTTAACTTTATATATCAGGTTGAACGACGAGGTCGGAATGTTTATTATGAAGTCTCCCCTGATCTAACTCTTCTAGAACCATAAAATGGATGGTAATATTTTGTAAACCAAAACAGGTTTACTATATATTACCATATTGCCTAAGGAACCACGGTCACGGGGTCGGTCACGTCACGGTGTCCGTCACGGTATCAAGACTTGCGCTGCAACATTTAACCCCTTTCACTTTTCCTCCAATTTGAGGATTTGGGGATTTGGGGATTTGGTGGCAGGAAAAGTTTTCGGAAACCTGACTCAAACCTGACTCGGTGTTTGAAAAGTTGAAAACTCCGTGAAATATTCTTTTTCAGATTAAGTGCCAGGCACCAAATCTTACCAGGCACCAAATCTTACTACGTGACATTCGTGCCTGTCCCTTTTCTTCTAAAAATCGATAAACAGGGGTTTGCAATTTTCTTTTATCTATGGTATATAAATTTTATGGACTACGCATTAAAAGAAAGAATCGGCAAACCCGAACTATTCACCGGCCGAAAAGAAGAACTGGCTTATTTCCTTAAGTGGATCAACGATATCAAGGACGAAAAATCCATGAGCACCGCCATCCTGGCCCGGCGTAAAATGGGGAAAACCGCTTTGTTGGAGCGGTTATTCAATATCACCTTTTTCAAAAATGATGGGGTGATCCCCTTTTACTATGAAATCAAAGAAAATGACATCTGGATAGTAGATTTTTGCTGGGATTTCTTCCTCACATTTATTTACCAGTACATCGCGTTCAAATCCCGGAAAATCAACTACCTGGGCCGCGACAAAAAGAATAGTCTTGAAGAAGCCAAAAAAGACGCGGTAAATGAAGGACTGGACTATTTGAACGTGGTAATCGAAAATGTGGCATACTCGAGCCGGCATCAACATGTAGATATGCTGTGGAATACGGTTCGTGAGGCGCCGAAAACCATCGCTCACAGTGAGAATGAATTCATCATCCAGATGATCGAGGAGTTCCAGTTCATCAATGCTAAAATCTACCGGGACAAAGCCCTGAGGAATCTGGCCAAAAACCTGGCTGGCGGTTATTTAAGTACGGCCGAAAGTAAAATCGCACCCCTGCTTATTTCGGGCAGTTGGGTGGGCTGGCTGATGAAGGAACTGAGCAGTATGCTGCCGGCACGGTTCAGGAATAAATTGATTAAAAATATGCCGGAAAATGAAGCCGAGGAGTTGTTGTACAAATACTCCCGCTTCTTTGATGTACCGGTGACCGAGGAAACCGCTTTTTCCCTGATTCGCATTACTGAAGGCAATCCCTTTTATATCAGTGCGGTGATACGCTCCGATCATCCGGGCAAAGACCTCACCTCCATCGATGGTTTGACCGATACCCTGGAGTTTGAGACCCTGGATGACCAGGGACTCATCAAATTGAGCTGGATGGAATACATGGCCAAAGCCTTCCCGGAAATCAACGATAAAAATGCCAAAAATATCGTGCTGCATCTCAGTAAATACCGGGACCGGGAGTGGACCCGCGCTGAACTGCGTGAAGCCTTAAACCTGGAGATGCCGGAGAAAGACCTTGAAAAAAAGCTCAAAGCCCTGGTGAAAACCGATATTATCAACCAGGGAGCTTCAAACAATCGCTACCGGGGAGTCAAAGATAATATTTTCGACAAAGTCTTTCGGGGGGTATACGAAGAAGATATACGCCAATTCTCGCCCGGGGTAATCCGGGAAGAATACAGTTCTGAGTTGAAAGAGGAAAAGAAACGTTATCAAAGCTTGTTAGGCAAGTATAATTGGCTTAAGGGTTATCATGCCGAATTTTTGATCCTGGATCGATTAGTGCGGGCTCGTAAGAATAATGAATTATTAAAATCCATTACCCGTTATTTGCCGGCTTACTTTGAATTTTGCGATTATTCGCGGGTATGGAAATACCACAGTTCACCGGAGTATGCGAAAGTTTTCACCGTGGACATTTTTGCCCGTTCCTTGAATTCGGATGATTATTCCATTATCGGGGAAGTAAAGAACCGTGAAGTTAAAAAGTTTTCCCTGGATGAACTGAAGGATTTCGAGCTCAAATTCGCGGAGATCAAAAAGCTTGAAAACCTGGAGCGGGTGGTAGGTTTTATTTTTTCCCGCGCCGGGTTTACCGCGGAAGCCGAAGCGTATTGCGAAGAGAAAGGGATTGCTTGCAGCGAAGATGAGAGGTGGCTGGAAACCGGGAAGTTAAAGTCGCCCCTTGTTTGATGAGAACAGGGTTCTCTCTTTCCAGTCGTTTTTGGAAACCCGCATCAGGAGCCGGAAAGCAAAATCAGGTAAACGTTTCGGGATTTTTGGTTGTGCCGCAGCTGACTTCGACGATTTAAAATTGATACCAAGGTCTCACTTCCCAAATTAGCAAAAATTACTCAAATCTAAAGCGCACAGCAGGGTCACCAATAATAACATAATTCTGAGCGTCGTTACGGCATATCCACAAATCTGTAAAGTCAGATGAATCTTGTCAAACTTGACTCGGTGTTTGAAAAGTTGAAAACTCCGTGAAATATTTTTTTTCAGATTAATTGCCAGGAACCTATTTATTGCCGGGTTCTCCGGGGAACCCGGTAATATGAAGCTCCCACTCCCCTGTTTCATCGTTCTCAAATAACTGGTAAAGTCTATTGCCTCCTATGGCATAAGGATACGCAAGAAGTAATGTCCGGTCTTTGAAGGGAAGATAAATTTTCTTTTTTATATTTCCTTTTAAGTCCAAAATAATAAATTCGTTTTTACCATTTTGTTTCTTATATGTTGGAATAAATATTTTGTTGTCGGCGATTTTAAAAGCTCTTGCCGTAAAGTACTCCGGGAAGTATCCTTTTTTCTTAATCAATGCCTGCATGATCGGGCCTTTATATAATATATCTAAGTCTTTCCTGATTTCCTCTTTATGTTTTTCAGATACTTTAAGCCGATCATAATTCAATTTTATGACATATTGGTCATTTCCTTCTTTATTAAATACATGAATAACATTCTCAACACCTTCCACGAAGATTTTTTCATTATAAACCGTGTAAACCGCCAGTCTGGCATTGCCGCAGCCCAATTTGACCAGGTTAAATTTCTTGTTAGGTTGAATGTAATATTCTGTTCGAAAGATTTCTTTTAATTTGTGAAATGTTGAGTCATAAAGGTTAATTGCTAAATACCAGATTTTAGTTTTCCTGGAAATGGAATAACCAACATAATGGTCGCCAATTTGTTTAAGGTTGCCAGCGGAGCTTATTTGAACTTCTTTTAGATATTTTCCATCTTTTGTAAGGAAGGAAACCTTGTTATTACTATTTACCATAATAGTATCGGTATGGGGTTGGATATCTACCAGGAGTTTGGTAACTGTTGTCGGATTAATTTTAAATTCTTTCGGTCCCTCTCCTTTCTTGCCAAATTTTGTTTTCAATTTAAAATCAACCACGGAAAAAATATAAATGGCCTCCCTGTCGGTGATGTAAATATGGTGGTTGTCTACCATAATTGAATCCGGGTTGATTAGCCCTGGTAATGGCACCACTTGTGCTCCCAATTGAAAACTCGATAAACAAAATAACAATAAGATGCTGATGATGATTCGTCTCATTTTTTACCTCATATCTAATACCATTATAACACATTTACACGGGAAAAAATATAAAGCTTCCTGCCTGCCCATCCTGAATTCCTATAAAACTCTATCAGAACTTTTCTGTGCCTCCGGCGGCCAGGGGCTCTTTTGAAAAACCGCCCCTGGACCCCGCAAAACTTTTTATTAGAGTGTGTTCTTCTTAAGTCAATGGTATGGATTATTTACCTGGCGATCCTTTCTTATGAACGGGGTTGTTAAGGGTGGAGCGGGCCAACATGGCCTGTATTCCATCTAATTCCGCCAGGGTTTTGAGACGCGTTTGTACGGTGGGATGGTTAAAAAACGCAGATTCAAACGCTACCGCATCCCGCAGGTCATCGGGATCAAGATCATATCCGCCGTGTTTTCCTTTTAGCGGGAGACCGGCCTGCGGCTGGAACGGGAGGAAATGAGCGGAGTCCGGTCCGGCCTCGACCGCAAGCTCTACAGTCCTGGCCCTATCCTGCGGCGTTTCCCCGGGCAGGCCCAGGATTAATGAAGCCACAGAAAAGATTCCCAGCTCCCGCATTCGTGTAAATGCCTGTTTATAAACGTCAAAAGGTATGGGTTTGTCGATTTCCCTGGCGACATCGGCCGCCAGCGTTTCAACACCGACACTGATTCGCAACATTCGTGCTTTTGCCATTAGAGGTAATAAGTCGGGGTCCGAAACAAGGTCGTCGGCCCTGGCCGAAAGCATATAAAAAGCCGGGAATACTTCCTCTTTTATTATTTTTTCACAGATTTTTTTTACCCTTTTGATACTTGCTGAAAAGTTATCGTCAGCGAAATGGATGATCCAGGCATTGTATTTGTCTATGAGGAGTTTGGCTTCCCGGACCACCCGTTCCGGTGAATAGGGCCGCCACCGCCTGCCGTAAAACCGTGTGGTCTCGCAGAATTTGCACTGGTGTGGACAGCCGCGGCTGGTTTCCATGAGATACACACCTTCAGGGGGCGGCGGCATCAGGTCGCGTGCCGGCAGCTCGAGACGGTCCAGGGGAAATATAAGAGAACGGGGCGGACCTTTTACCACCCGGTTCTCCTCCAGGGTAACGGTTCCCGGCATCCCGGTAACGATTCCCCTTTCCACGATATCCCGGAAGGTGGATTCGCCTTCCCCCAGGACGCAGCAATCAACACCGGCGTTAAGAAGGTCCCGGGACAGCAGCACGGCTCCATGTCCACCGGCAATGATAGTCGAGGTATTCTTTGCCTCTTTTAAGGCCCGGACCAGGGAAACGGCAAAAGGTACGGATTCGGCACCCATCAACGTGATCCCGATGAGATCGGGTTCCGGTTCCATGACTTCTTTTACTGCCCTGTCCACGGACAAATTCGTGGTGTCCACGATGGAAATATCAACGATATCCCGGGCAGCCGCGGCAATGACCGCCAGGCTGAACGTGCCGAAATTTAACGTTGAACGCTCCGGCGGCTTGACCAGTGCGATTTTTTTGAATTTCCCCTTTGCCATCGGGTTACTCCCCCAGGATGTCCCCGAGGTTGGGCAAAAAAGTAAGCAAACGTTCGGGGTTGTGTTCCCTGAGCCGGTTAACAAGGGTTACGGCGGCTTCCGAGTCTGCCAGGACATATTGGCAGTGCAGGGAAATAGGTTGCCCGTCCCCGGGTCCGAACATCTCAGCACAGGCGAAACAAGGGCCGCCGCAGAGGGGAGCAGCCCAGCACGTACCACAGGGGGTTCGTTGTTCGTAAGGACGACCGGCCCCTTCCTGGAAAGCCGTCACCGCTTCCCTGTCGATGCCCGTCTCGATATGCCCCAACCGGTAATTGTCCACACCGATGAACCTGAAACAGGGGTAAAGATCACCCCCCGGTCCCACCCCGAGAAATTGCCGGCCCGCGCCGCAGGATATCCGCGCCAGGGTATAGCCCATCAACCGCAGTACCCGCTGTTTAAACCGGGTAAGTTCGGGGGGGAGTTGTTTTTCATCGCTTTCCAGGTAACGAAGGGCATAGTTCATGACAAAGGTTTTGTATCGCCTAACATCTTCCGGTCCCGGGGAAACGGATTCACTTTTATGGGCCACCGGGACCAGTTCGATGCGGCGGACTCCCAGGCCGGCAATGCCGTCGAACACTTCGGCCGGATCGGTTCCGCGGCAAAGTACGGCGGTAACGCTGAAGCGTTCCGGGATTTGTTGGGCCATTAAGGTAACCGCTTTTGCCACCCGTTCGTAGGTACCGATACCCCCGGGTAGAACCCGCCATTTATCCTGGACGGATGCGGGTCCATCCAGGCTGATCTTGACGTTCCAGCCGGACGCGATCAACCATTCGGCGATTTCGTCATCGATAAGGGTGCCGTTGGTGGTAAGAAATACGGGAATGGGCTCTTTTACCTTTTGCTGCAGCTCCACCAGTTTTTTCATCAGGGAAAAACCGATCAGGGGTTCACCGCTGCCCAGGCGGATGGACATTCCTTTGGCGGGAACCCCGTCGGGGAGGAGGAACTTCCAGGCAGTTTCGAGGGTTCCGGGTGACATGAGGTCCCGCCGGGGCTGCGTCGCCGACTCGGCACAATAGCGGCACGCCAGGTTACAATGACCGGCCAGGTCCAGGGCCAACGACGTGGTGCGATACACCCCATTCTTTACCGGCGGCGGGGTGAGCCCTTCGGCATCAAACCCGGGAGGGGCCGACGAAGATAATAATGACGATGATGATATATTTTCTTTCTTTGTATCTATCATATTGAATAACAATTATCAAATAACCGCTAAAAAACAAACGACTATAAATCGGGATCAGACCTGGAATCGTGGGTTCAGGTAATTCCAGCCAGGCCCAGCAGGGCTTCGGGTTTATCGTCTTTGAAGTGTTTGTATATGGATAAGGAGACTTCGCAGTTTTTGTGGACCAGTTCGCATTCGTCCTGGGCGCACACTGAGATCATGGCCGGGCAGCCGCCGCCGCAGAGGTAAAGGTACGAGCATGATTTACATTTAGGACGCAGTGGTTTTGCCTTCCAGGCACGGCCGGCCTCTCTCCAGGTTTTAGGGTCATCATTAACATGACCCAGGATGATTTTGCCCTCTTTTTCGCCCAGCAGCAGGCAGGGGAGAACATTTCCCCCGGGGGTGACGCCGAAGGTCGTGGTGCCGGCACCGCAGTAGGACTGACGTTCGACCCCTTTTAGCAGTTGCAATACGCGGCTGGCGAATCGTTTGTCAATGGGAACCTTTTCTGTTTCCAGTTCTTCAATGACGCAGCGGCCGATGTACTCAAGGTCTTCCATATAGGCTGCCCTCTCTTCCGGGGACAGGGAATAGCGGGTACCCTCAGGTACCCGCACCGCCTGTGCCTTAATAGAATGGATCGGCAGGGTTCGCAGGTAATCGGTGGCCTCTCGAAGACCCCATCCCGAACGAACCACCGAGGAACCACATACAATACATGACGTTCGCGACCGGACAGTTTCCAGGAAACGTATGACATTGGCGTGGGTCGGTGAGCCGTCCCTTTTCTTTCGGCACTCATCGTGGATTTCAGCCGGACCATCTATACTGAGGATAATATAGAATTTTCCCTGTTCAAGTACGTCAAGAGTCTCATCTGTTAATACTGTACCGTTGGTGGTCACTGAAAAGGTAAAACGTCCGGGTTTTTTCCGGAGCGCCCGCTCTACCATTGCTTTTGATGCGGGAAGATTGATAAAGGGTTCCCCTCCGTATAGATGGATGGTGATAATCCTGACATCCTCGAGGCCCTCGTCTAATGCATCCACAATCCTGGAAGCCACTTCCGTGGACATGTACATCGCATCATTGGAAATTTCGTTTTCTCGGACGAAACAGTACGTGCACCCCAGGTTGCACTCCCAGGTGGGAGCGATGAGCACCTCGGCCCGATAATGTTTGGGTTCAGCAGATTCCACAGGAACCGGGAGGGTCTACGCAAAGAAGCTTGTCGCTAATCGAGTCAATTTGGTCGTCGATTGATGCCAACGTGTCCAGGATTTCATTAACAGCTACATTACCACCTTTGATCTCTGCAAGATTCAGGGCTTCTTCCGGGTTTTCCTTTAAAAGCTTTCTGAAGTTTACATCGGTCAATGCTTTCAAGATCAGTTTCTTGTCTGCACTCATGATAAGTCCTCCTTTTCTGTAATTTTTATTGTCACACCGCGCACTCCCGCTCCAGGACCAGTCGCCAACCGCCACCTTGTCCCGGCACAAAAGACGCTGGTGTTTAAAGGCTCTCTGATAAAAAGAATAAGTAAAAGAACCAAAATACATTTTATAACAATTTTTGGGGATTTTCAAGATTTAAAATCAGCAATTCTATTTTTAGCCACAGAGAGCACAGATGACACAGAGTAGGGGCTTGATTTATCAAGCCCTCTCCCTGAACAATTGACCCAAGGGTTTGATGAATCAAACCCCTACGATCAAATTCATCTTACTCCATTGCTCCAGTGTTTAAAATTGCTGATTTAATATTTGCAATCTTAAGAAAGTTTTTGGTATAATGATGTATGAAAATTAAAATTCCATTCATATGTAAAACATCGGGAAAGCAACTTAACGTTCTTGAAAATGAGGAAGACTCATTACACACAGTATTTAAAGGAGGAAAGTATGCCGCCGAAAGCAAAAGGTTACGTTGAGATTTCGGTTGAAGGATGCAAAGGGTGTGAGTTATGCGTCAATTCTTGCCCCACTAAGTGCCTGGCCATGAACAAAGCAGATACCAACAGCTATGGTCTGCACTATGCATACCTTGAGGATGAGGAAAAGTGTATTGCCTGCCAGAATTGCTCGGTGATTTGCCCGGATGCGGCCATAACCGTTTATAGGAAGATAAAAGAAAAGGAATAATTCTTTTCCTTTGATATTAATTTGAGATATACGGAGGTTAAATTGGCTGAAATAAAATTCATGAAAGGTAATGAGGCCCTGGCAGAAGCAGCTATTCGAGCGGGTCTGCAGGGGTATTTCGGATATCCCATTACCCCACAGTCAGAGGTGGTGGAATATCTGGCCATGGAGGAACCAAAACATCGTTACGTCCTGATACAGGCGGAGAGTGAGGTTGCGTCTGCCAACATGTTGTATGGAGCATCTGCTGCTGGCGCACGGGTGATGACTACCACATCTTCGCCGGGATTTTCATTAATGCAGGAAGGTATTTCTTATATTGCCTGCGCGGAACTGCCCTGCGTGTTTGTCAACGTGGAACGGGGCGGACCCGGGCTGGGAACCATTCAACCCAGCCAGGGAGACTATTTCCAGGCCACCAAAGGCGGTGGTCACGGTGATTATCATATCATTGTCTTTGCACCCAATTCGGTGCAGGAAATGGTGGACCACTGTATTCTCGCTTTTGAACTGGCGGATAAATACCGGACACCGGCCATGCTTTTGTCCGACGGGGCCATCGGCCAGATGATGGAAAAAGTGGTACTGCCCAAACCCATACCATACAAACCCGATAAACCCTGGGCAACTACCGGTAAAACCCCGGACAGGGAACGAAACATCATCACGTCTCTCTACATCCAATCGGAAACCATGGAGGCAAAGAACCGGGTCCTCCAGGAAAAATACAAAAAAATAAAAGAAAATGAAGTGCGCTTCGAAGAATACCAGGTAGAGGATGCAGAGTTCATTATTACTGCCTTCGGTTTGACTTCCAGGGTGTCCAAGAAAGCCGTGGACCTGGCCCGGGAAGCAGGAATCAAGATGGGACTGTTTCGTCCCATCACCTTATGGCCCTATCCTGAAAAGAGGGTTGCAGAATTGGCAGGCCGGGAGTGGGTGAAATTTTTCCTCTCCGTGGAAATGAATACCGGTCAGATGGTAGAAGATGTCCGTCTGGGCGTCAGCGGGCAAAAACCGGTTTATTTCTATGGACGCCAGGGTGGAATCATCCCCACCCCGGAGGAAATAGTAAACGCTGCCAGAGAACATATCAACTAGAGGAGAATAGGATGAAAGAAGGATATGAATTGATATATAAACGACCCAAAACCCTCACCACTAAGCGCATGCACTATTGTCCCGGTTGTTTTCATTCCACTATCCACAAGTTATTAATGGAAATAGTGGAAGAGATGGACATCCAGGACAGGACCGTGGGTGTTTGCCCGGTGGGATGTTCGGTATTTGCGTACGATTATCTGGATGTGGATATGCAGGAGGCTGCCCATGGACGTGCTGCAGCGGTGGCCACTGCTATCAAACGGATGCTGCCGGACCGCTACGTGTTCTCTTACCAGGGAGACGGCGACTTGGCTGCCATCGGTACCGCAGAAACCATCCATGCCTGTAACCGCGGTGAAAATTTTACCTTTATTTTTATCAATAATGGTATTTACGGTATGACCGGCGGTCAAATGGCCCCTACCACACTGGAAGGCCAGAAAACCACCACTACCCCTTATGGAAGAAATGTAGCCACGGCAGGTATGCCCTTGAAGATGGCCGAGATGGTATCCCAACTGGAAAAGGTAGCATATGTGGAACGGGTGAGCTGCAACACCCCGGCCAATGCCAGGAAAGCCAAACGGGCCCTGCGCCGGGCCTTTGAAATCCAGGGCAAAGGCCTGGGCACCACCTTTGTGGAAGTGGCTTCCAATTGCCCTTCAGGGTGGAAATGCACACCGGTTCAATCGCTGGATTGGTTGAAAGATAGAGTTTATCCCTACTATCCCCTGGGTGTTTTCAAGGAACCACCCAAAGAACAAGAGCAAGAAAAGGAATAGGAGGCAAAACATGTTGATTGAAACGATATTTTCCGGTTTCGGCGGGCAGGGTGTTTTATCCATGGGTAAGCTGCTGGCCTATGCTGCCATGAAAGAGGGAAAAGAAATAAGCTGGATGCCTTCCTACGGACCTGAGATGAGGGGCGGCACTGCCAACTGCATCGTAAATATCAGCGATGAACCGATCTCTTCCCCGGTAGTTACGGAATACGATGTGGTGGTGGTACTGAACCAACCTTCCTTGAAAAAATTTGAACCCCGGGTCAAAAAAGGCGGCATTTTGATCTGGGAAAGCAGTACGATTAAAGAAGGCCCTACCAGGGATGATATCAAAATTTATGCCCTGCCGGCCATCGATAAAGCCACTAACGAATTGAAAAACGTGAAGGTCATGAACATGCTGGTGCTGGGGGCATTGGTGAAGTTGAAAGGGATTGTTAAAAGAGATACGCTGATGCAGGCGTTAAAAGAAACCCTACCTGAACGGCACCATCACCTAATCCCCCTTAATGAAGAAGCCATCGAATTGGGCATGAGTTTGGTATAAAACCTCCGGCGGCCCGCTTTTTTGTAAAAAAGCGGGGCAAAAAACTTTTCATACACGGTCAGCCTGTGTTACTACGCTTCAATCATCGTACCCCATTAGTATCATCTCCACCCGTTCTTATCACTTTCCTGATTTACTGATTCACTGACTCACTGATTCACTGACCGTCTGCCCTCTGACTCTCTGACCTTCTCAACTTCTTCTCCTCTTCGTGTCTTCGTGGTTAATTACTAGAAATAGAGATGCACCCCGGCGGATACATTGAATCCCTGGGCGTAGGGGATATCGGGATCAGGATTGGGATAGTAACTTTCGTTCAAGATATTGGCCAGTTTCAGGTAGATATAAAAGGTAGAGGTAAAATAATAACCGCCTTTGATGGTGAGGACATTGTAGGGATTATTTTCGACTTCCGCGGGGCCGGGGTCTGTTTTTTTGAAGGAGTGGATGTAGCTGACCTCCAGCCAGAGGCGGTCCCAGAAAAATTTCCCTCCCAGCATCAGGCGGGGGGCAGGGACGTCGTTCAAAGGCTCATCGTTGGTGTCGCTTCGTCCATGGTAGTAAAAATAATGCCCGAAAAAGTCGATGGCTGCGGCCGGGCTGTACCATACTTCGATTTCTCCTCCCAGTATCCGGCCCCGGTTGATATTGTCATAGGTATAAATATTTTCTTCGTTCCTGTATCTTTCAATCATATGATCGATATGGTAGGCAAATAGATAAAGCCCCAGGGATAACCGTTTGGCAGCCATTTTCAAACCGGCATCGATATTTAAACTGCTTTCCGGTTTAAGAAAAGGGTTTCCCACCACATATCTGCGGCCGGTCAAGCCGGTATAGAGCGATTCCCCCAGGGAAGGAAACCGGAATGCACGCCCAATGGAACAAAACAGGGAGAGAGAAGAACCGAGTTTTTTGGTGGCGCCGAGGAAAAAGGAATATGAACCGGTATTCTTCTCCATATTTTTTTCTTCTACATCGGCTTTGATTGAAAAAAACGTATAGCGGATACCGCCGTCGATCTGCAGGGAGCGAAGACCTGAATAATCAAAGGCAAGAAATAAGCTGTAATCATTGCGGATTCCGTTGTCCATGGGGGTAGAAGTAGCGATACCGTCACCGATTTGTTGTATGTTTTTCATGCGCACATTTTGCCTGGAGAACCATTCCACCCCGAACTGACAGGATAAAACGTCGCTAAAAGATTTTTTTAACGTGGATTTCAGCCCCAGGTTCACCCCTTCTGTATCCGCATGCTCCAGTTTCTCTTCGCTGAGGTCTATTTTTTCGAGGCGGTAGATGGTAGGATTTACAAATAGGGAAAAATCAAGGGTTCCATTTTTCACCAGTTTTTTTTCACTGAGTCCGAGGCGGATGAAATGATCGGTTTCCGAGGGTACGATCGTGTATTTATCCGGGTCATTTTCGCGAACAGGTTTTCCCACGTCTTCGCCCACACCGCCGATATAGCCCAGGTAAAATTCTCTTTTTTCATTTTTATAGGAGATATCCAGGAGACCGGAATAAGATTTATACCCGGAGTGAACGATTTGTTCGTCGGGAGCCGAATAATCGCCGGCGCTGGTAAACTGGAACCCGGAATAGAGGTGCCATTTTCCCAGGTCTTGTTGAAAGGTGATTCCTGTATTAATTCGTTTACTGACAGAATTTAGATTGAGGTTCAGTCCGTTTTTCCCCAGTTCTGGTTTATTGGTTTCCCTGCCGGGTCGTGTCAGGATATTGATGACGCCGCCGATGGCATCGGAGCCGTAGAGCACCGAGGAGGAGGAGCGCACGACTTCGATACGTTCGGCCAGTTCAGGGGGGATAAGCTCAGCCGATACGCCGGCACGCCGATCACTGGTTATGCGTGCACCGTCCACCAGCATCAGTACCCGCCGGCGGGCAAGCCCCCGAATGGTGGGAGTCACGGAAAAGCCACCGCTGCCGATGAAATGAACCCCGGGTGACTCCGACAGCGTATCTATTATATTTTCCGGCATTTTTTCCTGTATCTCCAGCTCCGATAGCGTATGTTCCGCCATGGGAACGGATAAAGACTCTTTTTCCCAGGCCGTGGCGGTTATGGTAATTTTTTGCAGCAAAAACTCCTGGGGAATAAACAGGATTTCAAAGGTTTTCAGTTGATTGTCCACCTGGACACGTGCCTCATTGGGGAAGTAACCGTGGCGTCTGAATATTAACAGGACGCTTTTCAAGCGATCCGGGACCCGGATGGCAAATTTACCTTCCGGGTTGGTGACGGTGGCAGCTCCTGTTTCCTTGACAACAACCATTATGTTGGGCAATTTGTTTTTATTGAGGTCAGTGACAATGCCCTCGATGCGAGCAGCGGATAAGGTGGTAGAAAGGAAAGAAAACGCCATCAAAGCCAAAAGAGCTTTATGCCACTCTTTGGTGAATATGTTTTTTTCATTTGCATGTGGGCTTATTGATTTTATCATTTTTAACCTCTATTTTTAACTTATTTCTAAATTACTTATTGTTAGCTTAATCTTTAGAATTTGTTATTTTTTATTTCTTTTCTTCTTCTGCGCATTTCTTGTGTGTTTTTTGGTACCAGCGTGTGAAGAGACCATCAAAATATTTGGGTTCTTCCAGCATTCGTGTAGTGATTTTGAATTTTCCTTTGTGATTCATATAATTAATTGAAGATGCGCCTTTAAGGAGTTGTTTGAGGGCGTCAGACACTTGGACTTCATTTTCTTTGGCGAAGTTTTCCACGTATTCTTCTACTTTATTATCCATTACCAGTTCGATGCCGTATTCCCGTTTAAAACCCTCGATGTAGTCCAGGAAAGGAGAGCGTTTCAACATTTTCAGCAAGGCATCGTGGGGTGCGCGGCACAACTCCTCGCTTACCGCCAGTTCTTTGAAATTGGAGCCGGGCAGTTCAAATTGAAAATCGGTCAGGATAGTTTCCCAAACACTAACCAACGCCCGTGCGCCGGTTTTCTTATTTTCCGCTAATCCCGCTATATATTCGATGGCTTGCTCTTGGACATTGAGATCGATATTAAAGGCTTTAAATTCCATCTCATATTGATGGATGATGGAATCTTCAGTATCCCTCATGATACGGACCAGGTCATTTTTTGACAGTAAATTCACATAACTGCGGATAGGAATACGGCCCACCAGTTCCGGCAGCAGTCCGAAGCGAATATAGTCATCGGCATTGGCTTCTTTGTAATAATTCATGATGGTTTTTTTATCTTCCGTTTCCGGGTTTCCGAATCCCATAACCATAATACTGCCGTCTTCCCGGAATCTGCCGGCTTTATGTTTGATTCTTTCTTTGACGATGTTTTCCAGGTCGCTGTGGGGCCGTTGGAAAGACCCCCCCACGATAAACAAGATTTTTTCCGTACTGATCATGTCCTGTCTTTTACCTTTTTGTGTTTGCCGGATGGCTTCTTTGAACTGGGAAACCGGGGAATAGGGATTTTCAATGGAGACGTATTTTCGTTCGATCAATTTCAGCACGGCCCTCTGGAATCCTTCCCGTGAAATGTCATGTCCCACCAGGTTTCGATCTTTGGCTTTTTTATCGATCTCATCGATAAAGATAATGCCGCCGTAGCGATTCACAAAATCTGCTTTTTCCTGTCGTGAACCACCGGGTGCCATGTCGATCAACTCCCGGATCATATCGTCGGAGCTTTTCCCCACGTAACCGGCTTCCGTGTAATCCGTGGCATCCACAATCAGGGTGGGAACTTCCAGCAAATCACCCAGGACTTCCACGCTGTAGGTTTTTCCACTGCCGGAAGGACCGGAGATAATGGTGTTTTTTTTGCGAAACCGTTTAACTTTGCTCTCCTCAGGATTCTCATACAGGTGACGGAGAATGGCAAAGTGAAACGCCGAGGCAATGGATAATCGCTTTTTGTATTTCTCCTGTCCAATGACATACTTGTCCAAATGCTCCTTGATCTGGCGGGGGGTATAAATAGGGGTCTGCCATTTTTCTTCCTGGGCTTTGGGCCCCAACTGGCGGCTCAATTCATCATCAAAAGCCTCTTCAGACACCTTTTTGGCATCCAGGTAGGCTTTGATTGCTTTCGGCTCATCGCATTCATATCGCTTTTTAATTTCTTCTATCTCTTCTTTGGGTATCGATACTTTCATTTTAATATCCTTTTTTATATTAAATCATTACTATTATTTTATAAGAATAGGGAATAGATTTCAACCCCCTACCTACTACCTACTGCCGGCAAGATGCTGGCGGATATTATCGACGTGGTTGCCATGTCCCAGTTTTTGCCCGTTAAGGTCTCCCCCGCCAACAATAATGGCCACGACTTCTCCCTTTTGATTCACCAGGGGTGAACCGCTGAGATATTTGGGTTTCTCCGCCGGGTCTTCATATTTAAACACCAGGGAGCGTTGGTTGACCTCCACCACAACGGCTTTAAACAGTTCCTGGCCTGGTTTTTCAGTCAACCGTGCCGCAACCCAGACTGGTTCCCCTTTTGCCGGAGATTGAAATGCCAGTGGAGCGGGTTTTATGTTTTTGGCATCTGCAGATGGGACCCAGAACGCTGCAATGTCCCGGTCAGAATAGGGCTCCTCATCCCCGGTCCTGGCTCCCGGCAGTACCCACATGGAGCCTGCTGTTCCCAGGGGCGCCATCATCCAATTATCAGCACATACATCAAAAAGACTCACCTCGGTAATTACTGTGGGTAACTCGCTGCCGGTATAATTTTTATTTTTGTCCGTGCAGTCAATTCCTTTTTGTTTAATCAGCGCATCTATCACATGCAGTGCTGTTAACAGTACGGGTTGATGGTATCCTTCTATATTTACCACAAACGCATACCCTGCTATCACTGAATCCATGCCGGCACTAAATAACGGTCTCACCACAAAGGGATAAGGCAGCACCGGGTCTGGCACGTTGGGATGACAGATTTCCAGCCATTTTTCATACAGGGTGATAGGTTTTCCTTCATGGACAGTGAACCGATGCTCTACTACTTCATTTTCATGAGCATTGGAAGCAGCATAACTATCGTCCGCAGGATGTTTGATCTTTCCCTTTTGCAGCAGTTCATAACAGGGTTCACATAGATCGTTATCCGGGCTCTCCGGGCATGTTTCGCAGTGAAATCTTCGCCCGGCAATGGGCCTGGCATCGCAATTGTGACAGTGATTCCACAGGTGAACCTGTTGGACCTCTTTATCGGCTGTGTCCGTTGAAATTGAGTTCATTGCCGTCGCTCCTTATAGTAAAATGAATGGCAATGAGTAGTTTACCCTATCTTGCTTTCCGGGTCAAGGTAGAGAGGAGCGCCCGATTTTTTCGATTTCCTTTTTGAGTGTTTCGAAGTCTTTTTTTCCCAATAAAAAGGCCTGCTGTCGGCCCGTTTTATCATAGACAAACGTCGCCGGCAGCGCTCCGTTCCATTTCTTATTCATCCGGTTGATAAAATCCTCCTGCCTGGGAAAATCCTGCACATAAACCGGGAAGTTGATTTTGAATTTGTTCAGGAATGGAAGGATTTTGGTTTCAATCTCATCCGGGTAATCGGCACTAATCGTAATGATTCTAACATCTTTGTTTTTAAAGAACCGGGCCAGGCGTACCAGGTCGGGAAACTCTTCCCGGCAGGGTTTGCACCAGGTAGCCCAAACATTTACCAATAACACCCGGCCCTTTTGGGATGCAAAAATACTCTCCAGCTCAGCTTTCCCGATTTTCTCTACTTTTGTTTTCTCATTTGTATTTGCAGCAACAGCTTCCAATGATCCTGATCCCACGAAGCAAAGAACCAGGAGGCCAATCAACAGGAAGGGTTTTAGTGATTTCATTTTTCTTCCTTTTTAACCCGTTTAATGGTACAGCCAAAGGCTTTGGTTTTCTTGACAGTTACTTCTTTGTCTTTGATAATTTCCATCAGCGCCTGGTTTAAATCTTGCGATTTTACCTGGTTTTCCCGGCGTGAATCATCGATACGGCCGTGATAAAGGAGTTCCCAATTTTTCCCCAGCACATAGGCTTCAGGGGTCACCGATGCTTTGTACCGGTCAGCCACCACATTGTTGACATCCTTGAGGATGGGAAATGACAGTCCATGTTTTTGGGCATGTTCTTTGATTTCGTCAACTCCTTCCATCTTGTTGGAATTGATGCCGATAAAGGCAATATTTTTTGCCTTGAATTCTTTGTACAGCTCGGCCATGCGTTTATTGTGGGCATTTGATATGGGGCACCGGGTGGCGACATAGACTACCACTACAGCTTTGGCATCCTTGAAATCCGCAAGGGAGTGACTCTTTCCATTCACATCCTTTAAGGTGAAATCGTAAGGATTTTTGCTTTCCACAGAGGCAGCCTCCAGGGAGTTTGACCCTATCACTCCTGCTGCCAGGATTAACATAACAACAGCTATTATATATATTTTCTTTAACATATTTCCTCCTAATTGTTTCCTGTTTTTGGTTCGGAGTATTTTACCAGTAATTAGACTTCAATGCAACCAAAGAAGTCCTGTTTTTAAAATTTTTGTAGATCCAGCCCGAATGCCGTTAAGTTAAGGCTAAATAATAATAAAACCAAGTTGGTAGTTGGCAGTTGACAGTTGGCAAAAGACCGCGTCTGACGGCGCGAAGCGCCTTTAGCTCTTTGCCTACTGCTTATTGCCAACTCAGTCTTTTCTTAGTGTCATTCTTGCCATTTTTGCCTGTCCCCTTCCTCTTCCTCTTCCTTCCTCCTCCAAAACTGAACAGGAATTGAAACTCAAGGATTTAGAAGTCCCGAGTTGGACATAAACCTGCCTTTCCCACGGGTTAAGGACCATCTTCCTACGGCCTAGGAAGTGTCTTCCTACGACCTAGATACCCGTTCCTACAGCCTAGGAACCATCTTCCTACGACCCAGGTACCCCTTCCTACGGCCTAGGAAGTATCTTCCTACGGCCTAGATACCCTTTCCTACAGCCCTGGAACCATCTTCCCACAGCCATAGAATCACTTTCCCATGAGGCTTTTCCCACTTTCATCTATTTTTTGCCTGTCCCTTTCTTTTTTTTGTTTTTTTTACTGTCACCTTTCCTTCACTTTTCATCATTGTTTTAATTTCCCAGCTTGCCAGAGATATTGAAATTTTCTTTAATGTATGTTATTAATCTATTTTCAAAGGAATAAGGATATGAAAAAATTTTTCTTTGGTCTTTTGCTGGTGTTGGCTGTTCAATGGTGTTGGGGTGTAAAGGTCGTGCCAATGAAAGGATTGCTGAAACCGGATGCCTTGCAAGCAGACAAAAACCAGCTTTATATCACCGATGGATGGGAAATTAAGATTTTTTCCAGCAAAGATTTCAAACCTGTTAAAACCTTTGGCAGAAAGGGTGAAGGGCCTGGCGAATTTAAAGGCTACATTATCGCGTATGTCCAGCCGGATTATATTTTTATCACCAGTCCCAATAAAATATCATACTATACCCTGGATGGAAATTTTATTAAAGAGAGACGTGTAAGGAACATTTTCGGTCGATTTAAACCTATAGGGTCGGGGTTTGTGGGATACCATAAGGCCCGCAAAGCAGGCATCATGTACGAATACGTCTATCTATTCGATTCCGGGGTAAAAAGAACCATAGAGCTTTATCAACGGAAGTACTTTTACCAGCGGAATAGCTATTTGAACCTCATCGAAGAGCGGCCGCCTTTTTTTCACATTGTAGATGAAAAAATATACCTGGACGGGATAGACGGTGTGATATACGTTTTTGATAAAACCGGCAAAAAAATCGATGCCATCCGGCTGCCCATTAAACGGGTTCCTTTTACCTCCCAACATAAACAGCGCTTCATCGACGGTCTCAAAAGCAGTGCCGAGACCCGAAACTATTATGAAGAGGTTAAACACCTGTTGAAATTTCCCGACTATTTTCCTCCGGTCCGCATGTTTCATGTGTCGGATAACAAAATCTATGTGATGACCAATAAGGAAAAAGAAGGGAAGAATGAATTCCTTGTCCTGGACATGAAAGGCCGGTTATTAAAAACGCTTTTTCTCCCTATTTCTTCTTTCGACGAAACCATGATCGTCATTGCTTATGATATTGCCGATGGGATGCTGTATCATTTAAAAGACAATGAAGAGACCGAGACCTGGGAAATCCGGGTTTATGATCTGAAATAGCCAGAGTATTTTTTGTATGTCCATCCTGAAACTACTATGCCTCCGGCGGCCAGGGGCTCTTTTTATAAAAACCCCACTGCGTGGGGGAGCATTTGCAGTGCAAGGATGGCGTACGACGCTTCAAACGACGTATCGTCTCCATGAAAATTCATTAATACCGCACTGTAAGTGCACCCTGGACCCCGCAAAAATTTTTATTAGAGAGGGTTATTTTTATCTTTGTGTCTCTTTGTGCACCTTTGTGGCTAAAATTGGAATCCCCGGGAAATTCAGATTTTTCTTGACATATTTTGGTTTTTTCTTTAGAATGTGGGTATGAAATCCAACGATGTTAACGGATATTTGTGTAATTTAGGCCGAATATGCCTGAACGATGCACTGTTCACTGCCTATGTGAACCGTTTCAACGGTTTATAATTTTTTCCCCTTCATTTCATAAAAAACCTTCGTGCCTTTGTGGCTAAATACTAAAAAGGAGGTGAAGTAATGAAGTTATTATTGAGAGAGGGATTCCCATGAGACCCGGCCTGTTTGCAGGAAAGAACCGTACCTGGGGGTTAAGTCTCAATATTCTCTCAGGGGATGAACTAACGGACATTCACCTGGGAACACTGGAACTGCTGGAAAAGACAGGTATTTTCGTTGAGAATAACGAGGCCCTCGATCTGTTTGAGAGTGGAGGAGCAGCGGTCAACCGACAGTCCAAAATGGTAAAAATCCCGCCCTACCTGGTAGAGGAGTGTATCGGTTCTGCACCTTCGCGAGTGGTGTTGTATGGCCGCGATGCGAAACATGACCTGGTGCTGGATGGGTCGCGGGTTCATTTTACGAATTTCAGCGAAGGTGTGCAGATCGTGGACCCTTATACGGGTGAGCTGAGGGAACCGGTGAAAAAAGACCTGGAAGATGCGGCCCGGGTGATCGATTACCTGGATGATGTGGATTTTTGCGAAAAGGCCCTGGGGGCCCATGATGTCGACCAAAAAACCGTACCACTGCACAATGCCGAAGCATTTCTATCCAATACCACCAAACATTGTGCGTTTGGTCCCGGGAACGGGAAGCTTCTAAGAAAGATCGTACAGATGGGTGCAGCCATTGCCGGCAGTGGGGAAAAATTCAACGAACGGCCGATGATTTCGTTTACTACCTGTCCGCTCAGCCCGTTGAAATTGATTAATGATTGCTGTGAGATTATTATCGAGTCTGCGCGGACCGGGACAGTGTGCAACATATTATCGATGGCTATGGCAGGGGCGACGGCCCCGGTTACATTGGCTGGCGCCCTGGTGGTGCATAACGCGGAAATCCTGGGAGGTATAACCCTTAGTCAATTGGCTCGCAAAGGTGCCCCGGTGATTTATGGCAGTTCTACGACTGCCATGGATTTAAGGACAGCGACGGCTTCTGTGGGGACACCGGAAGCGGCATTGGTGAGCGGCGCGGTGGCTTGCCTGGCTAAGTATTATAAGATTCCCAGTTATGTGGGTGGCACGTAGGGGGACGGGAAAGTCCCTGATGCCCAGGTGGGACATGAGAAGACTCTCACGGGACTGATACCGGCATTGGCAGGTGCCAATATGATATACGGTCTGGGAATGCTTGAGAGCGGTATCACGTTTGACTTTGGGCAGTTGGTTTTGGATGCGGAGTTTGCCCGTATGATTAAGCATGTGGTCAAAGGAATTCCTGTGGACGATGAAACATTGGCAGTGGATGTGATCCGGGAGGTAGGACCTTTCGGTGATTTCCTCTGCCATCAACACACGCTGCAGCGGATGCGCTCGCAATCGCAGCCGGAGTTCATCGACCGTACCATGCGGGAAACCTGGGAAAAAAAGGGTTCCAAAGATGTTCACCAAAAAGCAATGGAAAAAGTGAGATATATCTTAAAAACCCACAAACCGGAGCCCCTTCCCCAGGATGTCCTGGACAAAATCCGGGCCATTGTTATACAATCGGACCTTCAATAATAAAAAGTTTTGCGGGGTCCAGGGGCGGTTTTTCAAAAGAGCCCCTGGTCGCCGAAGGCAAAAAAAGAGGTGAATAACAATGAGTGATGAAATTTTTATTCGGATGGGTGATGGTGAGCGGGTGCGGATGTCTGCTGCCGAAATTAAGGAGGAGATTGCAGCCGGAACTGAGGATGCGGCCCGCAAGGCCAAAATTCCCCCATTGACGCAAGAGGAGCAGGAGCATCTTTTTGCGATCATGGTAGACCCGTCGCGGGTGGTGAGTGTGTTACCTGGTGAAGAGGTGATTGTTACGGATGACGCTGCTACTATGAGTTTTTATACCTGCCAGGATGGGGGTGGGGTAGGGGTGCCTCTGAGCCGGATGCAGGCCATTTTGGTTTATGAGCGGGCTTGCGGTGCGGATACCACCTCTATGGGTCACAGCGATTGCAGTTTCAAACCAGTAAAGCCCATTATTAATTTTGAGATGAATGACTATTACACGACCTCGTTAATGACTACGGCTCCTTTCTTTTATTGTGCTCAACCCAATATGGGGCTTTATTTTCGGCCGGATGGGCCGTGTCCCAACCCGGCGGATTTAATGCCGGCGGGAAAGATCGAAGAGGCACGAGAAGCCCAGGAACAGGCGGCCGAATACTTGAAAAAAGACCTGGTGTTTGTGGGTAAAAAAATGGCGTCGGTGGGTTGTGAGGGGCTAAACTTCGACACGTCCGGTTCTGCCGGTGATGCGGATTTTATGGCAACGCTGCAGGCGGTAAAGGAATTGAAGAAGCAACTTCCTCACATGCCTGTCATCGTGGGGAGTGCGAATGAATTTATCCTGGGTATGCACGGGGCAGTGACGTTTAATGGGCAGCGGTTGGCCGGGATGTATCCCCATAAACAGGTTAAGGTGGTGGAGGAAGCGGGTGGCGATATTTACGGTTTGGCAGTGAACACCAATACCAGTGAGTCCACGGCCTGGAACCTGGCGCGGACATTAACGTTTGTGAAGGAGACGGTGAAGGTGGCTAGAATCCCGGTGCATGTGAATGTGGGTATGGGGGTGGGCGGCGTGCCCATGATGGAGAGTCCGCCGCCGGATAGTGTGACGCGGGTGTCTAAAGCACTGGTGCAGATCGGCAAGATCGACGGTTTGTAGATTGGCGTGGGCGACCCCCTGGGGATGCACCTGTCGCATATTATGGCTTCGGGCATGGGGGGTATTCGGACCACCGGAGACCTGGTGGCCTGGATGCAGATTTCCCGTAAAATGAAACTGCTTGAGGCGAAAAAATATGTGGCAAATAAGTTGGGAATCGAGGTGATTGACCTGACCAACGAAGATGTGATGCGCCCCCTCAGGGAGGACCTGGGGATAGGCATCATCACCTCTGTGGCAGGCAGTCCCAAGGGAATACGGGCAAAGATTAAGATCGCTGAATTGCTGGAAATCCCCATCAATTCGGTGATTTTGTTTAAATCCCAGGTATAATTTGTGAACCACGAAGGCACGAAGGGCACGAAGAAACACGAAGATTTTTTTCTCTGTGTCCTCTGTGGCTAAATAGAAAGAGGAGGATAGAACGAATGACGGAGAATGAAATGTTTGAAAAAGCGCAGGAAGCGATTGAAAAAGGTGATACCGAGACAGCGGTGCAATTGGCAAAGCAGGGCCTGGAAGCGGATATTGACGGCATTGAGTTGCTGAATAAAGGTTTCATCCCGGGTATTAATAAGGTAGGTGATTTGTTCGGTGACGGGCAGTTGTTTCTGCCGGAATTGATTTTATCTGCCAATGCCATGCAAGGGGTGATTGAGATCATTAATGCTTCCCTGGAAAAGAAAGGCAAGAAGCAAAAACGGGGCAAAGTGGTTATCGGTACGGTTGAAGGAGATTTGCACGATATTGGTAAGACTATTGTGGTTTCTTTATTGAAAGCCAATGGGTTTGAGGTAAAGGACCTGGGCCGGGATGTACCGGTGGACCGGTTTATTGAAGAAGCGGAGGCCTTTGGAGCCAATGTGATTGGCACCAGTGCCCTGTTGACTACAACGATGACTGTTCAGAAGGAGCTTGAAGAGCAGCTAAAGGAGAAAGGTTTAAAGGGAAAATACAAAACCATTGTGGGCGGCGCACCGGTGACGGAACGATGGGCCAAACGGATTGGTGCGGATGCCTATGCGGCGGATGCCACCGACGGTGTCCGGAAGATAAAGGAATTACTGGTAAATAATTAGCCACAGAGGAAGAGGAGATTTAAAATGGAAACGATTTTAGAGCGAATTAAAAGAGGTGAAATATTGATTGCCGACGGGGCCATGGGATCATTGTTGATGGCGCGGGCCAAAGACCTGATCAAAGGCAAGTGCCCGGAAGTAATCAATCTATCCCGTCCCGATATCCTGGAAGAAGTAGCAGCCCTTTACCTGGAAGCAGGGGCGGATATTATTCAAACCAATACCTTTGGCGGGTCGCCGTTAAAACTGACTGACTATGCGCTGGAGGATAAAACCGAAGAGATCAACAGGGCTGCGGTTGAGGCGGTGAGAAAAGTGGTGGATAAAAAAGGTGGTAAAGCTTATGTATCTGCATCTTGCGGACCCAGTGGAAAAATGTTGAAGCCTTATGGTGATGTGGAGCCGGAAGCGATGTACGACAATTTTTTTCGACAGTTAAAGGTGGTGATAGAAGCGGGTGTGGATATTGTCTGCGTTGAAACCATGACAGATATCAAAGAGGCTGAATTGGCTGTCAAAGCAGCTAAAGCGATTTCGGCGTCTATACCGGTTATGGCCACCATGACGTTTGATTTAAAACCACGGGGATTTTTTACCATGATGGGAGTGACCATTGAAACGGCAGCCAAAGAATTGGAAGCCGCAGGTGCGGATATTATCGGCTCCAACTGCGGGAACGGTATTGAGAACATGATTAAGATTGCAAAAGAATACAAGAAATACACGTCATTGCCTATTATTATCCAGGCCAATGCCGGGATCCCGGAGATAAGGGATGATGTGGTGGTTTATCCTGAAACCCCGGAATTTATGGCAGAGAAGAGTAAAGAATTGGCGGCTGCCGGGGTATCTATTATTGGCGGCTGCTGCGGTACAACACCGGATCACATCCGCGTTATTGCCGACACAGTCCGAGCCTTGTAGTGTTCTCATTTAACCTCTTTTTCAATATGTAAATTATTTAGTAATAAAAAATATGTAAATAGTAGGCAAAATACCTCAAAATAATCTTCTAGCCATCATTTCTTTAATCCATTATTACAATATTTTACGATTCTAGGTGTTTACTATTTGACACCATCTTCACAATATGGTATCTTGTATCACCATGCGCGATTATCATTTACATACACCATTTTGTAAACATGCCAAAGGCACGATGGAAGAATACATCGAGGTCGCCTTGCAAAAAGGGATTAGTGAGGTTTGTTTTACGGATCATATGCCCTTCCCCAATGAATTTGATGCCGAGCATCGGATGTCAATGCAAGATATTGAAAACTATGTAGAAAAAATCAACCTGATGAAGCGAAAATACCGGGAGGTTTCCGTTCTAATCGGTATTGAAGTGGATTATGTGGAAGGGTATGAGAATTTTATTGAGAAATTACTTGACAGCTATCCCTTTGACCTGGCGGTCATGTCCGTTCATTTCATGCCCAAATGGCCCAAGGGTCAGTGGGTATTTGAATACGAATATACGAGGCAGACATTGAGAAAACAATGCCGTGACTATTTCAATGTCTTGGTCAAAGGGATAAAAACCGGACTTTTTGATGTAGTGGGGCATTTTGATGTGATTAAACGGCCGGGTCACTCGGTGTTAGACACCAATGCAGCAGAAGTTTTCCGGGTCCTGGAATCGATCCGCAAGGCAAACATGAGTATTGAATTGAACACCTCAGGCCTTCGTAAAGAAGTGAAGGAGACGTATCCATCGTTGGATATTATTGAGCTGGCGGTAAACAGGGATATTCCTATTGTATTGGCGTCAGATGCCCATCAGCCGGAGAATGTAGGATATGCTTTTGATGATCTATTTAATATACTGTTTCAACTCCCTAAGCTCAAAATGGCCCGTTACAGTCGGCGAAGATACGTGACCTCCGTAATGGAACAGCCGGATAATGAAGTTGACTGGAGTGAGTAAACTTTTTTTATGGCGAAATCGTATAATATATCTAAAGAATTTAAACACTAATTTGGGAGAAGTTAAATGATAACTGTAGAGAAATTATGTAAGCGTTTTAAACTCACACGCAAACAAAAACAGGAGATGGGGGACAGCAGCAGCGGCGATACGATTATGGCTGTTGCGGATGTGAGTTTTACCTGCCAACCGGGGAGAGTGTTTACGCTCCTGGGGCCTAACGGCGCAGGTAAAACCACCACGCTGCGAATACTGGCTACCATGTTGAAACCTACCTCAGGAACCGCTAAAATCGCGGGTTTCGATACGGTTAAACAACCGGAAAAGGTTCGCAGTAAAATCGGTTTCCTCACAGGGTCCACAGCCCTCTACGACCGCCTGACCCCTAGTGAGATTATCAAATACTACGCAGACCTGCACGGAATGGATAAGGCGAAATTCGAGGAACGAAAAAAACAGCTTTTTGATCTGCTGGGAATCCATCAGTTTGCCAATCTCAGGATCGCCAAACTCTCATCCGGTATGAAACAAAAGGTTTCCATCGCCCGGACCATGATCCATGACCCGGAAGTGGTGATTTTTGACGAGCCTACCGTGGGGCTCGATGTGATCACCGCACGAAACATTATCCAGTTGATCCGCGATTGCAAGAAACAGGGAAAAACCGTTATTTTTTCTACCCACATTATGGGAGAAGTCAGCCTGTTGAGCGATGATCTGGCCATCATCCATAAAGGGAAATTATTGTTCAACGATACCTTTGATAACTTCCTCCGGAAGATGGAATCAAAATCCATTGAAGATGAATTTATTCGCATCGTGGGAGGTGAGGCATGAAAAAAATATTGGTGATTTTTAGAAAGGAATTGAAGGATACCCTCCGGGACCGCCGAACCATTATGATGATGGTGCTGCTGCCGGTAATGATGATCTATCTGTTGATGCACCTGACCGTTTCCATGAGAGTGCAGCATGAACAGAAAGCCCGGGAAAAAGTACTCAATGTGGCACTGATTACCAAAGGAAATGCCGACGCCTTCCGCACGAAGTTGATGGAACGTAAAGATATGGTAATAAAGGAAAACATCCAACAGGATAAAATCGAGGGCCTGATCAAAAACAACGAGCTGGATTTTGCCGTGGTTTTCGAAAAAGACTTTGATAAAAAGGTAAACGAAAAGCAGAGCGGTGACGTTGACGTCTATTTCAAGGCCTCCAGTGAAATGGAGATTGCGAAACAACGCATAATCAAGGCATTAAGGGAATACAAGAAAGACCTGCTGGATGGGCGATTGAAAGAACAGGAACTGGGAGAGGCCTTTGTGGAACCCCTGAAGATCGATGAAAAGGACCTGGCAACCATGAAAGAGAAATTTGGAGAAGGCATGGGTGGTCTGGTGCCCTACTTTTTTATTCTCTTTTGTTTTATCGGGGCCATGTACCCCGCCATTGACCTGGCAGCAGGAGAAAAAGAACGAGCCACCATGGAAACCTTGTTAACTTCACCAGCCAGCCGCATGCAGATCGTTATCGGGAAATTCCTGGTGGTGACCCTGGCAGGCATTTTTAGCGCCATTATTTCTATCCTGGCACTATACCTGTCCTTAAGACAGACCAGAGGGTTGCCCAAAGGGGCATTGGAGGCGCTGATCCGCATTATTGAACCTCAATCTATCGCGCTTATGCTCTCCCTCCTGATTCCTTTATGCATATTTTTTGCTGCTGCACTGCTGTCGGTTTCTTTATTTGCCCGGTCCTTTAAAGAGGCCCAGAGTATCATTGCTCCCCTGAATATTCTGGTCATTGTTCCTGTTTTGATTGCTATCTTCCCGGGCGTCAAATTAAATGCCACCACAGCTTTAGTGCCGGTGATGAATGTCTCTTTGGCCACCAAGGATATTATCTCCGGTACCATCAAAACCGGGCTCCTGGCAGAAGTATATATTTCTCTGATTGTCCTGGCTGTCCTGGGATTATTTTTCTGCACCTGGTGGTTTAAACGGGAAGAAGTGATTTTCAGGGGCATTTAGTCTGTAGGGGCGAGCCCTTTTAAATAAATAGATAAGGAGGTATCATGAAAAGGATTTTTGCTATAACGATTATGGTTTTTTTGATTTTGTCTATCGGCTGCGGTAAATCCGAAACCGGGGAAAAAGTCAAAGCCAAAGCTGAGACAAAACAAAAGCAGGTAAAACACTACTCTATCGAGCAGTTCATGAATACGGTCTCTATCCGCGGCCGTTCCTTTTCCCATGATGAGAGTAAGATTTTGTTTACCAGTAACAAAACAGGCATTTACAATATTTATGCGGTTCCGGTTAAAGGCGGTGAACCTGAACTGTTGACAGACTCGAAAAAGGAATCCTATTACCTGGCGTCCACCTTTCCCAATGATAACCGGGTTTTGTTTTCGGCTGATTCCGGGGGTAATGAAATCAATCACATCTTTTTACGGGAAGAAGATGGTTCCATCAAGGATTTGACCCCGGAACCCAGGGCCAGGGCTAGTTTCATGGGATGGAACCGTGACTTGAAAAGCTTTTTTTACTCCTCTAATATAAGAGACCCCAAAGTCATGGATATCTATGAAATGGATATTGAGACGTTTACTCCTAAAATGTTTTTTAAAAACGAAAAGGGTTTTGCCAGCTTTAGAATATCCAATGATAAGAAGCATATCGCCATGGTGAAAGTGGATACCGATCACAATACGGATATTTACCTGTTTGACCGGGAGAAATCAGAGTACAGAAACATAACCGCCCATGAAGGGGAAGTGAGAAATACTGTCCAGAGTTTTGATGTAGATTCCAAAAAGCTCTATTACTCTACCAATGAGGACAGCGAATTTATGTATATTAAAAGTTATGACCTGGCAGCGGGCAAATCCGAAACCGTGATGCAAAAGAATTGGCCCATCCGATCCGTCCGGTTTTCCTGGAATGGTACGTACCGGGTGATTAGCGTTAATAACGATGCACGGACTCAGATCGAGATCTTTAATACCCGTCAGCAAAAAAATGTGGAACTTCCTGAGTTCCCGGGAGCCAATATTACATCGGTTCGATTTTCCCGAAGCGAAACGTTGATGGCTTTTTACCTGAGTAGTTCAAAGTCTCCCAGTAACCTCTATGTATACGATTTAAAATCCGGGAAATACCGGAAATTAACCGAATCCATGAATTCTGAAATCGATCCCAATGACCTGGTTAAAGCCAAAGTCATTCGCTATAAGTCTTTTGATGGTTTGGAGATTCCCTCGATATTTTATGTGCCCAAGGTCATCGGTAAGGGTGAAAAAATACCGGCGTTGGTGTGGGTACACGGTGGGCCCGGGGGTCAGTCGCGTTTGAGTTACGTGGCTGTACTTCAATATCTTGTCAACCATGGGTATGCGATCCTGGGTGTTAATAACAGGGGAAGCTCCGGGTATGGAAAAACCTTTTATAAGCTGGATGACCGAAATCATGGCCAGGGTGACCTGGACGATTGTGTGGAATCCAAAAAATTCTTAAAAGCCACCGGTTTTGTGGATGAGAACAAGATCGGGATCATGGGTGGAAGTTACGGTGGATATATGGTTTTGGCTGCTTTAGCTTTCAGACCGGAGGAATTTGCTGTTGGGGTGGATGTTTTTGGTGTGGCCAACTGGCTGCGGACGTTAAAAAGTATTCCCCCCTGGTGGGAATCGTACCGAAAAGCCCTGTATACCGAATTAGGTAATCCTGAGACGGATGAGGAATATTTAAAGAAAATTTCCCCGCTTTTTCATGCCGATAAGATTAATAAACCCATGATCGTGCTGCAAGGGGCCAATGACCCCAGGGTTTTAAAAGTGGAATCCGATGAAATTGTGGAAGCAGTTAAAAAGAAAGGCATCCCGGTTGAGTATGTGGTATTTGATGATGAAGGTCACGGTTTCCGCAAGAAGAAAAATGAAATCCAGGCTTACAAAGCCATTTTGAAATTCCTCGATAAGTATTTGAAAGGAAAAGAAGAGACATATATTTATTAGCTTAGAAAGACAGACGGTCAGAGTTAAAATTTGCCTGTACCTTTCGATTATATATTTGACTTAAAAAACTCTATATAATCATCATCCCTAAAAATAAGCGCACCCAATTTGAATCGTACAATTAACTCCCCTCCCAAAGATAATGCAAACTTATTCGTGGAATCATGCTTAAGTACATAGCGGATTTCTTTAAAGGCATTTCTATAATCCCCATTATCGATAAACATAACCGCCAATTGCAAATGAGGCTTAGGATTGGTATCATTGGCATGTCTCTCCTGGAGATATTCCAATCGTGCTCTGTTGATTTCAGGATCAGCCAACTTTTCTTTTGAGCTGAATTTTTCCAATTTCCAAAGATCGCTCTCCGGGATATAGTACTCAAACCAGGTATAAGCAATCTGATTGATGGGTTTATATTGCTTTAACCATTTATAAGCTTCAGCCCCCTTGTTCAAAACACCATACAAGGCATTAACATTAACAAGAATATAACCGCTAGTAGGCTCAACAGCATAAGGATTGATTTTATAATCGATGCCCTTTTCCTTGATATAGTTGTAAAGATAATAATCATTCTGACCCCAATCATAATTGGAGTCAATGAGAATCTTATGCCCATTCTTACTCCCACCCGCCAGTAAGTTAAAATAAGACAACTGATGCGGAGTTATAAAGATAGCCTGCACCAAATAAGAAAACATCAATAACCCGGCAATACCAATGTAAAGTTGTCTCCGACGCCCAGAGGGCTGATTTATATTTATAATTCGTTCAACACCTAAAGCGGCCAGGAGAAATATAAAGGGATAAATGATCAGTATATGCCTGATGCCGATATTAACATGACTTCTCATGGCTGCTGCCAGAAATACCAATATCGGCAGCAGGATAAATAATAATGTTTTTTTGTCCGGTTTCCGTAATACCCCGGGAAAAAGAAAAAGAAGTACGGCCAGGGGGGTTTTGAAAAGAATAACCAGGGGAAAATAATACCACCATCCTTCTTTTGAATAGTTTCCCAAAAGATAGGCAAAATGCCCCTTCTCGCTGTGCTGGAATTTTTGCGATATGGACCCAATATAATCCCCCGGCAGTATACTATTCCCTTTGGCAAAGGGAAAACTAAGGTAAACCACGTTAATAATAATTAATGGGATAAGGATAAAAAGAAGCAAATAAAGGGTTACGGTTTTTATGTTTATTTTTTCGTTTTGTTTCAGTTCTTTGTAATAGGCTGCAAAAATAATGATCAACAAAGGCACCAGTAAAACAGCCTGCACTTTGGTGGACAACGCAAAGGAAAGTGATACACATAAACCGATAAAGGAAAGAAGACGTGGATTTTTTATGAAGGAAAAGCAAAAATAAAAGGCCAGGAAAATAAAAAATGCAATGGGTACATCCAGTGATGCCAGTGATGTATGGGCCAGGATATTGGGTGAGAAACAATAGAAAAATAAAGCAATAATGGCTATTTTTTTATCATACAGTAAAACGGCAAACCTGTAAATAAAAATGGCCAGCAGCAGGCCAATGATCAAGACCGGTAACCGAAAAAGGAACAGGTGTTGTTCTGAAAAAAGGGTATATTCTAGGCCGAAGAGTTTGACTAAGGAAGAGATGATTAATTGCCCTAATGGAGGATTATTAATGCCGCCGCTGAATTTCCCGGTGTCCCAATAAAGATAACCGGAAGTAATATGGGCCCCCAATTCATCGCAGGTTCCTGAGTTCTGTAGGGAGACATACAACCCGTTGATTAAAAACAAAAGACATAAAATAATGGGTGTAAGCTTAGATGAAGTTATCCGCTCAAGAATTTCACGAAATCGTGAAACCTGGGGTTTCGGAGGTTCTTGAGGTTCTTGTTCCTCTTGAGTTTTTGGTCTCAGCGGTTTTTGAATGTTTTCTGTCTTTCTTTTTTTCGCTTTTTTTTTCTTTTTTGCCATTACCAGGTATTTTACCTGAAAGAGAAGTGTATTTCAAGTTTGCTTCCTGAAAAATTGTCTCTTTTTCTGCCCGGGATTCAGGAAAAATGCTGGACATATAGAGAGGTTTTTATTACAATATAACTGGCATGCAAATGTACAAAAGATACAAGGAGGATTATCGTGAAATCCAAAAAACTCACAAAAAAATTGGTTCTGAACAAAAGAACCGTTACGGATTTGGACACCCGCCGTATGGGTGTTGTTCAGGGCGGTGTGAAGACCGGCGTTACCTGCCTCAAAATTTGCGATACCGTCCATTTTTCCTGCTACGTCACCCAATGCGGGACCTGTGTCCACTCATGCCCGGCCACCTGGTGCGATACCGAATGCGGCTGCTGATGCAGCTTCGTGGTCACGGGTAAGAAATCTGTAAAAGCCGGTGGGGGCGTAATATATACTATTATGCCCCTACCACCTTATAAGTGCTATAATACGTCTTTGCACAAATTACCTGACCCCAAATTTCTTTTTGTCCGGGATTCAGGAAAAATACTGGACATATAGAGAGGTTTTTATTACAATATAACCGGCATGCAAATGTACAAAAAACACAAGGAGGATTATCGTGAAATCCAAAAGATTCACAAAAAAATTGGTTCTGAACAAAAGAACCGTTACGGATTTGGACACCCGGCATATGGGTGTTGTTCAGGGTGGTGTGAAGACCGGCGTTACCTGCCTCAAAATTTGCGATACCGTCAATTTTTCCTGCTACGTCACCCAATGCGGGACCTGTGTCCACTCATGCCCGGCCACCTGGTGTGACACCGAATGCGGATGCTGATGCAGCTTCGTGGTCACGGGTAAGTAATCTGTATAATCTGGTAGGGGTGTAATATATAATATTATGCCCCTCCCACCTTATAAGCGCTAACTTAAAGAAAATCAATAGGTGCCCTTCAGGCAATTATAAAAGGCCTGACGGCGCTAGACTTTTTTTCTTTTCTAAACAAAAATTTTTGCGGGGTCCAGGGGCGGTTTTTATAAAAAGAGCCCCTGGCCGCCGGAGGCAAAAATAAAAGTATTGAAAAACGAAAGGATTCCCTTAACAGAATTTTCCTTCATGGCTAATTAACGCTTGTTTTACCTCCAGACCTCCGCCGTATCCTACCAATAAACCATTCTGACCGATTACACGATGACAGGGAATAATAAGAGATACCGGGTTTCTCCGGTTGGCTCCTCCGACTGCGCGTGAACCTTCCGGGATGCCCAATTCAATTGCCAGGGCTTTGTATGAAGTTGTCTGGCCCAGGGGGATTCGTTGCAGCGCCTGCCATACCTTGAGTTCAAAATCGGTTCCTCTCACGTCCAGGGGCGGCGCGGTTAACCGGTCAAACTTACCGGAAAAATAATTCTCCAGCCATTCCGCTGTCCTGGCAATCAGGGAATTAGAGGTATCAACGATTTCATAATTCCTGAACCACTTATTTAACCGCTTTGTCAGTAATTCATCCCGGTTTGGTTTTATAAATTCAAGGAAACTTAGTCCTTTTTCTGTTGCCAAAGCTGCCATTTTACCGTACGGCGTATCTAAAACTGATCGATTTAATATATATTGTGTCATATTCTAACCTCCTGGTTTTTAACGTTTTTAGTTGCATGTTTTTTCCATAAATACATGGCTGCATACGCTCTCCAGGGCCGCCATACCTGGGGACGGTTTATTTCCTGGTAATCATCCGGCACCTGGCTAGACATTCCCTGTAATTCTCTTTTCAATGCCAAATCCCCGGCAGGAAAAGCATCCGGTTCGCGCAATGCCCGCATGGCGATGTATTCGGTTGTCCATTTACCGATTCCCGGTAACTGCAGCAAATCCCTTTTTACTGATTCTATATCCGCGATGCCTTCAAGGGTAATTTCTCCTTCTGCCACTTTTGAGGCCAATGTATTTAGGGTCCGGGCACGTTTTGCCGGCATACCGATTGCACTCAGATCGGCAGCAGCAAGGGCCTCTGGTGTTGGAAACAAATAAGCGATACCGGGGATAAAAGAATTTTCTATAGGTGTTCCATATTCCCGGACCAATCGACCGGTTATAGTATTGGCCGCCTGGATCGATACCTGCTGCCCGATGATGGTTCGCACGGCGATTTCAAAATTGTCCCAACCGCCAGGGACCCGCAGTCCCGGATA
>WVZO01000343.1:0-27769 GCA_011772425.1 Candidatus Aminicenantota bacterium | reverse complement strand
ATAGTCATCAATTCCGTGGGAGAGTGGATTTGTATTGTGAGTGCCAGGTGACAGTCCCTGGAAGAAGGCGTCACCATAATAACTCCACTGGTTTTGCCAGGCCGGATGGAACGGCAGTAGCGATCCTTTTCGATTTTTTCAACGCCGGGGATTTGTCTTGCTTTTAAATAACTTAACAAGGCTGACCAATCCAGTGGAGGGCGATAGGGCAAATGAAGGGTTATCCGGTTCTTATGGCCATTACCGGTTTGGTTGTTTCGGGCTGTTTTTCTTAATTCCGTCGGTGTTTCACCGAACCGTTTTTTTAAAGCGTCATTAAACCTGCGAATAGATTCAAAACCGGAAGTAAATGCCACATCGGTCATGGATATATTGGTTTCATCGATTAATTTCCTGGCAAAATCCAACCGCCGGGTAATAGCTACAGCCAGTGGAGATGCCCCTAAATGTTTTTTGAACAAGCGTCGTAACTGGCGTTCTCCCAGGCCCAGTGTTTCTCCTAGTTGTTGGACGGAATGGGAATCCAGGTATCCACTGTTTATTAATGTCAGTGCTTTGGAAACGATGGCAGAGGGGCCAATCCAGTCTGGTGTACCTGGTGATGCATCTGGCCGGCAGCGTTTACAGGGCCGAAAACCGTGACTCTCTGCACCTGCTGAACTCAAATAGAACACGACATTTTCCAATTTGGGTTTGGGTGCCGGACAGATAGGACGGCAATAAATCCCGGTAGTGGTTACACCGGCAAAAAAACGGCCGTCAAATCGAGCGTCCCGGCTGAGCATGGCCTGGTAATATATATCCTGGTCTTTTGCTCCAATCATTTGTTTTTGTCCTCTAAATCGCTTATTCACAGGTATTGTAAACCACTGCCATGGATGGAGTCAAGCCATTTTCGGACATGAATGTGGAAAATTTGGAGTGATCAAAATTCCTGATGAATATCCTATTGAAATAAAAATCCATATAACATAGAATACTTCTATACCATATTAGGAGATAAAACAATGTTTACATCGATCGAACAATTTGAAAACGAGTGGCAAGTGGTGTCGGATGAGACCCGAAAGATTTTCTCAGCGCTCACAGATGAGTCACTGGGCCAGTCGGTAGCCGATGACCACCGGACATTGGGCCGAATGGCCTGGCACATTGTGCAAACTATACCGGATATGGCAGCCAGGGTCGGACTTCAAGTGGAAGGTCCGGCTGAGGATACCCCGGTTCCTGCATCAGCGGATGAAATCAAACAGGCTTATGACAACGCTGCTCGTACATTGGCCCAGCAGATAAACGCCAATTGGAATGACGAGACCCTCGAGGTAGAAGATGATATGTACGGAGAAACGTGGAAACGAGGGGCCACCCTATATATATTAATCAAACATGAAATCCACCACCGCGGCCAGATGACTGTGTTGATGCGGCAAGCCGGTTTGAAAGTTCCGGGCATTTACGGCCCATCCAAAGAAGAATGGACCCAATACGGCATGCCTGAGCCTAAAATTTAATATTCATTTTTTGACCGTCTGCATCAATTTCAATACTGTCCACATCATTTCTGCTGTGCTGAATCTTTTTTTATGCTAAAATTTGTTTTAGGCGCTTACAACGCGATAATTGAGGCGGAAGCCTTAAAATTTTGAAATTTCTAAAACTTTTTCAAGAGAATAAACGTATAAGGTAACATGAAGCAAAAAGCAAAGTTAAGCTCTTTCTTCGTGTCACGTTGTCTAACGTTGTGGTTAAAAAAACAAAAAAATAAAAGGAGGTTTGTATGAAAAAATGTTTGGTATTTTTTATGATCCTGGGGATAACCATAACAGCAGCATCGTTTATCCATGCTGATGTTTACATCAAGCAAAAGTCCCATACCGATGGTTACTATTACGGCGGCATCAATCGTCCGGCAGTGGATTCCACCAATGAGTTGTGGCTTGGTGACGGGAAAATAGTTCTCATTACAGAAACCAGTATTACCATAATCGACAAAGAGAAAAACCACGCCTTGATCATCAACAAGAGCGCCAAGACCTATGTGGAAACCACCCTCCCCATCGACCTGTCAAAATTAGGACCGGAACGAGTGGCACCGGTCATTAAAGCAATTCGATACAGGGGGAGAGTCAAAGAAACCGGTAAGACCAAAACCATCGGTAAACAGAAATGCAAAGAGTATGCGATTAATACGTACGGGGTGTACCAGGGCAATCGTGACAATGAATTGGATACGACACTCTGGGCCTCTTCAGACCTTCCCTTTGACATGAACAAATACAGGGACCTGCTTTTCAATATTTACAGATTGAGGAATTACAGCGATGAGTTACTCGAAGAAATGAAAAAAATCGACGGTTTCAGGATTGCTGCCGAAAGTCTTTATTATCCCAAAGGCTTTAGTGTCAAGACAACCACGGAAGTGACGGAGATATCCCAAAAAGAACCGCCGCCCGGTATTTATTCGGTTCCCCAGGGCTTTACCAAAAAAGAAAAATTTACCATACCGGAATTGAGAAGGTTGTTGGGATAAGAAATCAAAATGGAGGTTTAAATGAAGACGAACAATCAACATGACAGTAATGGACGAAGAAGTTTTATAAAAAAAGGGTTTGCCGGTCTTGCCGGTATTTCGGTTTTGCCTTCTGTTTTAAAAGGCAGTGAAGAGGTTAAGGCTGAAAAACCGGAGAAAAAAGGAACGTTCATTTACCGGACCCTGGGAAAGACCGGTTTTAAGTTACCCATTGTCAGTATGGGAGTGATGAATTCAGACAACCCGGACCTGGTTCGCGCCGCCCTTGAGGCCGGGATTGTTCTCCTGGACACAGCCCACGGCTATCAACGGGGACGCAACGAAGAAATGATCGGCAAGGTGGTTAAAGACCGGCCCAGGGATTCCTTTGTGCTTGCTACAAAAGTTCCGGGCGATCACTTAGACCGCAAGACCGGTTTATTCACGGAAGCCACAAAAGCGGAAACCTTTATCGAGAAATTTGAGATCAGCTTAAAACGTCTTGGTTTTGAGTACGTGGATATTCTTCATCTTCACAGCGTGGTGAAACGGGAGGCCGTGCTTTTCGAACCCCTGATGAATGCCATGATAAAACTGAAGAAACAAGGTAAAACCCGGTTCATCGGCGTTTCTACTCACCGCAATGAACCCGAAGTGCTTCGGGCAGCCGCTGATAGTAAAGTCTACGATGTGGTGTTAACCGCCTACAACTTCCTCCAGCCCCACCTGGAAGACATGCATAAAGCCCTTGATTATGCAGTCAAAGCAGGTTTGGGCATCGTTGCTATGAAAACCCAGGCAGGCGTCTACTGGGATAGGGAGCGCCAAAATCAAATTAATATGAAGGCCGCACTAAAATGGGCACTGCAAAACAAAAACATCCATACTGCTATCCCCGGCTTTACTACCTTTGATCAAATGACCCTGGGCCTTTCAGTGATGGAGGATTTAACCCTGACTCCCAAAGAAAACCAAGACCTGAAACTGGGAAAACAACTCAGCTTCAATAGCCTTTATTGCCAGCAGTGCGGCAAGTGCCTGGCCCAATGCGGCAAGAACCTGGATATCCCAACCCTGATGAGAAGTTACATGTATGCCTATGGCTATAAGAACCCGGCCCTGGCCAGGGAGACCATCGATTCCCTGGATTTATCCGCGCTGCCCTGTAAAAATTGCAATACCTGCGGTATTCAATGCACCATGGGATTTAACATACAAGATAAAATCCTGGACATCACCCGAATCAAAAACATCCCGCAGGATTTCTTAGTTTAGCCTTCGGCGACCAGGGGGGCGCTTTTTGAAAAAACTGCCCCCCTGGACCCCCCGCAAAAACTTTTCATACACGGTCAAACATCGTACTTTGCTCCCCAAATTGTGCCACATTCAGCCCAATAAATCCCCTCTTGAGAGGGGTGGCTGCGTAGCAGNNCTTCTTGCCAACTGCCTACTGCCTACTGCCTACTGCCTACTGATCTCCTGGCTCTTCACTGTCCGGTAAAAAGCCCAGGTAGTTTTTCCAATTTTTTTCCTTTTCTTCTTTGGTAAAGCCGTCGTGCCCCAGGGAATGAAACGCAGAAACCGCCATTAAAGTGGAGAGGTCCTTTTCTCCTACCCGGGTACGAGCGATGAAATCCTCCAGGGACGTATACCCCAGTCCCTTCTCTTCGACAATTTTCTCTGCCAGCTTCCTGCCCACACCTTTAATGAAAATCAAACCGATGCGGATGGCGTCTTTTTCCTGGGAAAACGCGATAGAACTGTGATTCACATCCGGCGGCAGAAATGGAATTCCCCATTTCTTGGCCTCCTCAATGTAAAAAGGCAGGGGATAATACCCACCCCCGGAATTCAATAGACGGGTAAAAAAAGCCACCGGGTATTTGGTTTTAAACCATGCGGATACGTAAGCCGAATAGGCATAAGAAATACTGTGGCCATGATTAAACGCGTATTGCGAAAAATCATCCGCCAGTTTCCAGATTTTTTCCAGGTCTGCCCAGGCCCAGCCATTGGCACGGCCTCTTTTAAAGAACTCTGCCCGGTGGGGTTCCCCTTTTTTCTTCTTCAGTGCCCGCCGAATCTTCTCCGAAAACTCCAGGTTCCACCCGGTGATACTGTGCAGCAGTACGGATATCTGCTCTTCAAAGATAACCGTGCCCTTGGTGTAAGGAAAGATTTTTGTCAAAATTGGATGGAGAGGTTCTTGTTTCTCAATGTAGGCGTCTCTCATCCCGGATTTTGACGGACCGGGCCGGATAATAGCAATGGCAATGGCAATCTCCTGTAGATTCCGGGGTTTTACCTTTAATAGGTGTTTTCGTATTAGTGGGCTTTCCAGTTGAAAACAACCAATGGTGCGGGCTTTTTGAATCGTCTCCCACACATTGGGGTCAATGAAATCCACAGAACCATTCATCACCACCGGGGCAATGACATCAAACCCTCGAACCCCCAGCAGGTCCAGCTTAAAAATCCGCAAACGCTCCACTGTGTCTTTGTCCCAGACCACCTGGTCAAATCCATGGGGAGAACGCTCCAGGGGAAACGCCTTTCGTATTTCCTCTTCTGAAAAAAGCACCCCTCCCAGGTGAAGGGAAAGTTCCTTATACACCCCATCCAGCAAAGCTGCCATCCGGTATATCTCTCCCATTTTGCCGTTCTCCCCGGCTCTCTTTCTTAGTTCTGCAGGGGAAGCAAACATGGGGAGCTCTTTGCTGAGCTTGTGGGCATCATCCACACTTATCCCATAGCACCGGGCCACTTCGTAAAGAGCAGAACGAGCCTTGAAGAATTTGTGGGTGGAGACAAACACCACGTTGTCCTTGTAGGTGTCAAATACCCACTTGATCACCTGGGGCCGGCGGGATGAATCAATATCAATGTCAATATCCGGCAAATCATCCCGGAGACTGTTGACAAACCGCTCAAACAGGAGATCGTAATGCAGCGGGTTGACCCTTGAAAGCCCCAGTAAGTACAAGATAAAGGAAGATACCCCGGACCCACGCAGGTTAAAGTAGATTCTGTTCTTCCCACAGTAAGCAGCGATTTCCGCTGCAATAAGAAAATAAGGAGAATAGCCCAACTTCTTGATTATATCGAGTTCTCTAAAGGTCCGTTCCCGTTCGGCAATGCTGAGGCTCCGTTTTCGCATCTCCCGGTTAATCACTTCTTCAAGGATGATATCCGGGCTGCCGCTGCGAGCATAAGAGGGAACAGAACTAAAAACAAACGAAGGAAGATGATGCTTTTGCGTTTCCGATTCCTGGGAATTCCTCTGCTGTTGAGAAAAGTGAGAAAAACCAGAACCAGGGGCAGAAATCTCGGAAAAATCAAAATCAAGCCGGGAAGCAATTTCAAAGGTATTTTTCATTGCGGCTTTCCCGGCTTCTCCCCACCGTTTGACAATGGCAGAACCACTTAACGGACCGTATAAAGGCAGCTCTGCTGCCTTTGGACCCATCAGTATGTCCGACACCGGGTGGTGGTTGAACACGGCGGAAACCACTGCGTACTTTTCCGGGTTTTCAACCCACTTCCACGGCTGCGCCCACACCAGAGGAATGTTCTCTGCTTTAGCAATATCCACAACCCACCGGTTGTTGTTCCATTCCAGCCCCAGGTAAAAGTTCTCCGGCGGCACCTGTTTCTGAATCCCGGCAAAAGAAGGGGCACGACTGGAAACCGAACGCCGGGGAACGCATATCACCATCACATCTTCCATCTTTGAAAACATTTTATGATTAAGTGATGCCACCAGGGAAAAATACCCTTTCACCGTCAGTGGATAAAGTACCAATGAACCAATATGCTGAACCCTTATCTCCATTCCCAATAATGGTTTCATCTCTCTTGCCAGCGCTTCTTTGCGAAACGATTCCCATCCTACGACTCCAAAAGGATCCGTAACCGCCAGGTAAGAAATTGTTCGCGGTTTAAGATAATCGGCGAATATCGCAGCATCCACAGCGCCTTTTCCTCGGGAAAAGACCGAATAAACCCTCAATGGCACATATTTCATCATTTATTTCCTCTTTTTTTTACCATTTGTTCGTATTTTGTTCGCCTATAGTATAATATCTTTTTTTTGATTTGTCAACATTTTTTATCAAAATTCTGCCATAAAAATAATTTAGCCACAGAGGACACAGAGGGCACAGAGGGGAGGGGATGCCGTTCCTTTTTTTTCTTTCTTATCTCTCTTCCTACTTGACATAAACATGGATTTTTGATACTCTAATTGTTAAAATATAATGTTTGGGTCTATAGCTCAACGGCTAGAGCCACCGGCTCATAACCGGTAGGTTCCAGGTTCGAATCCTGGTGGGCCCAGTTCAAATCTACTGAAAAGGAGTTTCGTTGAAAGAAGGACTGGAAAAACTTTATCGACTTCAACAACTTGACAACAAAATCAAAGAATTGGAACTTTCTATGAAAGAAGTTCCCGAAACCATCAAGAAACTCGAACAAGAAAGGGACGGAAAGGCCACCATCATTGGCAACACCAGGAACAAATTAAATGAGAACATTAAGGGAAGGGAGAAACTGGAAAAAGAGATTCTGGTGGTGAAAGACAAGATCAAAAAGTACAAAGACCAGATGAGCAAAGCCACCACTAATAAAGAATACCAGGGATTTATAGCAGAGATAAAATATGAGGAAGACAATATTTCTACTCTCGAAGAAAAAGTGATTGAAAAGATGGTGGAATCCGACGAAATCGAGAATGAGATTCGAGAAAGTGAGGAGGAGTACAAGAAGATTTCCCAGGAATATAACCAGAAAATCACGGATTTAAAGCAGTCCCTGGAGTCCAATGACGTGATGCTGAAGGAGACCAGGAAAAACAGAGATGCTGTAAGAGCTGATATTCCCTCCAAACTCCTGGGAATCTACGACAGCATTGCCGGCAAGAAGTATGGGAAAGCAGTATCCCTGGTAGAGTCTGATTTCTGCGGTGTCTGTAATGTAAAAATACGGCCGCAGCATTTAAATGAGCTTCTTTCTTCCCAAGAAATCTCCATGTGTGAGAGCTGCGGCAGGATTTTATATAAAAAAAGACAGGTAGAAAAGGAAAAAGACAAACAGAATTAAACGCAATTTACTCTCTGCTCCAGGCGCTGTGCTCTTACGCTCTAAGCAAGCTTTTTCAACTTTGAAACAGGAGGCTTTCGCAAGTGATTGAATTTTATCATGTATATAAACAATATGTTCGGGATCAATTCGCTTTAAACGATGTGAGTCTTTCTATAAAAAAAGGGGAATTTGTATTTTTAACCGGGGCTTCCGGTGCAGGCAAAACCACGTTGTTAAAGCTTATTTTCAAAGAAGAAGACCCCAGCAGGGGGCAAATTTTGATCGATTCTGTCAATATCAATTTAATCGCACCCAAACTGCTGCACCAATTGAGACGAAGTTTGGGGATTGTGTTCCAGGATTTTCGCCTGCTGGAAAACCGGACCCTTTATGAAAATATTGGTATCCCCCTGGTCGTAAGAGGGGAAAGAAAGGCATTGGTGGATAAAAAAGTAATGAGTGCGTTAACGTTGGTGGGGTTAACCCATCGAAGAAATTACATTCCCACTCATATTTCCGGTGGGGAACAGCAGCGGGTCGCCATTGCCAGGGCCATTGTAGGAAATCCCAAAATCCTTATTGCCGATGAGCCCACCGGAAACCTGGATACAGAGCTTTCTATTGAAATCTTTAGAATTTTCGAACGAATTAATGCCAATGGGATTACTGTTTTAATTGCCACTCATGACAATCACCTGATGGACTTATTCCCCAAACGGGTGTTGAAACTGGAAAAAGGCAGGCTGGTCTCAGACAGCAGGAAAGGGGGATAAGGTGAGACTAATAAAAACAACCGTCAGCAATGCCATTACCAATATTGTACGCAATAAACTGGTTAATTTTTTATGTTTTGGAATTATTGCCTTTACTCTTTTGATTTTTGGAATTTTTAATTATATTACCCACAGTCTCGAGGCCTTTTCCGAAGGATTTGCCAAAAATATCAAGGCGATTTTTTATTTTCACGAAAATGTGCAGCAGGAGGAAGTGGATTTACTCATAAACAAACTCAAACAAAGTATATTGGTGCAAGATGTTGCCTATACCTCCAGGAACCAGGCAGAGATCGGTTTCGCACGGCAATTCCCGGAATTGCAATACATCCTTTCGGAATTCAAAGAATCGCCCTTTCCTGCTTCCATTGAAGTGGAATTCAAATCCCAATACCAATTGGGCACCAAAATCATTTCTTTTATCGAAGATATTGAAAAATTAAGCGTCATAGAAAGCAAACAAATAAACATCGACTGGGCCAAAAAAATTATTGCCTTTAAGAGATTTATTTCAGTGGTGGGGCTATTCCTCAGTCTGATTTTAATATTTGTTTCCGCTTTTATTATTTTTAATGTGATAAAGATCAGTATCTTCTATCGTAAAGATGAGATCAATGTATTAAAGTTAGTAGGAGCCACGGATTGGTACATCAAGTTTCCCTTTGTGATTGAAGGGGGATTACTGGGATTTTTCGGCAGTCTACTGGCAGGGGGGTTACTCTTTATCACCATAAAACTCTTTCCCATTTATGCTTCTTTTGTCTTTGATATGGTCAAAGGCATGATCGATTTTAGAACCATTCCCTCCGGCATTTTCATTCGCTTAATTGTACTGGGAACTGTGATCGGTCTTTTCTCTTCTTATATTTCAGCCAAACAGTTTTTGAAAAGCTGAATTTCTTCCTAAAACCCTTTAGCCACGAAGGACACGAAGGGACACGAAGAAGACACACCCCGCCCTTCGGGCACCCCTCTCAAGAGGGGATTTTTTGGACTGAATGTGGCACAATGGATTAATGAAGCACAATGCCTGACCGTGAATGAAAAGTTTTTCGGGGGTCCAGGGGCACCTACAGTGCGGTAATAGGGAATATCCATGGAGACGATACAACGTTTGAAACGTCGTACGCCCTCTTGGCACTGCAAATGCTCCCCCACGCAGTGGGGTTTTTCAAAAAAGCCCCCTGGCCGCCGGAGGCAGATCCTATTATTGTTGCGGTACTTCAGTATCGTCTGTGCTTTGGTCCGGTTCTTCGGGTTGGGGAGTGGTTTTCTCTTTCCTTTTATAGCCTGGTGACAGGACCGGGATACCGAGTTTTTCCATGAGTTGGGGTCTGTCCTCGAGGGCGTATAAGAGAACGGTCTCCAGTTCATCCACTACATCGGATAATTTCTTAAAAGCATCATTTCTGAGCAATGTCGCATCTTGTGCTTCACCCCTCTCTTGATCGTATTTGCGTTTTGCAGTCTCCGCATCGATTACCTTTTGCCGCGCTCCCTCCAGGGCTTCCCTGGTTATACCAAATCTCGACATACCCTGGACAACTTCATCATCACTCAAAACCCATTCATAAACTTCCCTCCTAGATATAAGCACGTCCGATATTTTTTGTGACCTTGGTATACCTTTCAAAAACAGTTTCTCTTGCTTTTCGGGATTATCTCTTACCACCAGTTTCAGAAAATCCTTATTTTTCTTATATTCAGTTTCGGCTTCCTCCATGATCTGCTCAAATATTACCCGTGCTTCAAGTTGTTCCCCAAATTCTTGTAACTTAACACTCTCTGCCTTTTCCGCCTCGTTATAGATGACCACACATTCGGTTATCCGTAGTTGATCGAAATTGTAAGGCAGGATTCTTTGCTTGATAAAGTCATCTTCATCGACTCCATAGATTAATGTCTTGGATTTCAACAAAAAGTTTCCGATACTTTTCTTTGAATAAAACATCATGAACCTCCATTCATTTTATTTTTATTTTTACTTTTTTTTGTCTTTATCTTTGAGGGGTAAACCCCGACAAACGTTTCAAACACCCCGAAAAGTTCTGCAAACACCCCGAAAAATTTTTTGAACACCCCGAAAAGTTTTGCAAACACCCCGAAAGATTTTTTAATCACCCCGACAGGCTCTGCAAACACCCCGAAAAGTTTTGCAAACACCCCGAAAAATTTTTTGAACACCCCGAAAAGTTCTGCAAACACCCCGAAAGATTCTGCAAAGACCCCGAAAAAATTTTCAAACACCCCGACAGGCTGTGCAAACACCCCGAAAGTTTTTTCTAAGACCCCGACAGATGCAGCAGACACCCCGGCTAGCCGGTTGTAATCTCCATAAACCCTGCTGAGATTTCGCTGATAAAACCTGGTTTCATTTTCTTTCATCGAACTCATTTGTTATCGTTTTTCAATTTCATTCTAACTCAAGGACTTATTGTACACATTTTTTCCAATTTGTCAAGTAAAAAAATCTTTTCGGTTAATTTTTTTTCTTTTTGTCCCATGTCTCCCCCGGCCAAGCCCTCGGCGAGGGCGGCCATAGAAGGCGCATACGCGCCATATGAAGGCTTCCTTACCAGGGCCAACCAATGTAAATAACCACTTTTGAAATTGATATTTACTGATTCGTGGTATTGTTGTTTCAAACGTTTTGGGAAGCCTTCAACTTAACTTCTACTTTTTTTCCAGGCACAGAACCATCCGGCGAAGGGCTTTGCCCGAAACGATTGGTTCTGGGCTTATGAAAAGCTTTTGCGGGGGTCCAGGGGGGCGGTTTTCTCGAAAAGAGCCCCCCTGGCCGCCAGAGGCAAAAAGTACTTGCAATTAGCCGGAATTTATGGTATATTATCCAGTATGGAAACGAAAACGAGCAAACCAGCAAAAATTATTTATAACCCGGACCAGTTTGGTAAGCGGCTCAAGGCTGCCCGTTTAAAATCAGGCATTGATGTAGATCAAGCCAGTAAAATGTTAGGAATAGAGAAGAACTCTTATTATAAATATGAAGACGGCAGGCGTTTTCCAAAGCCGGATATTCTTGCAGCCATAATGGATAAATTTCAAGTCAGTATCGACTATTTAATCACCGGTGAAGGCAAGGCTTCTTTTTATAAGAATGAAACCATGGAAGCTAAAATAAGCACCTTGAAGCGAATTTTTCCCGGTCTGACCATGGAAACTTTCCCTCTCATCGAATCGCTGCAGGTGCCTGTAATGAAACATGCAATGATGATGCATTACCTCATAGAAAACGAAAAATACAAAAACTTTATCGATCAGTATTATAGTCGAAAAGAGGAAAACGTGTCCGACTGAGCAATGTGAAACCGTGAACAACGAAATGTAAAAAAGGATAAAGAAAAATGGATTTATTAAACGTCGAGGAAGAGCTGTTGGACGAATTCAGGATGCTGTTGGAGATTCCCCTGACCCGGCAGTTTCTTCATCATGCCAAAGAAGTTGCCCTGACAAAATTCGAAGAGCATATCGCCCAATACAAAGAACTTAAAGACCCCCTTAACACAGATGTGGGTAACAATAACCACAGCGGTGATACCCGGGAGTCAGTGCAAAAGGCGAAGCGTTTTGATTTTCACCTGCAATACAGGGATGGGCAGTGGGCACCGGTTATCGACCTGGAGAACAGTAGTTTTGAAACCGGTGATCTCATGCCTGTAGGATTGATCCGGTATATTACCGGGCATGCTTATGCAAGGTATCACTGGTATTACATCGAGAATCGGGCCTTTACGACTAAAAACCATGGTGTGCTTGAATTTAACGGTCAATTCACATACATCCACAGGGAGTTCATTACCGGGAAAGTGGAAATTGCCGGAGAAGACAGTGACACGCTGGAGCTGGAAGCCCCCCGGCAAGCGCAGCCGGAATGTCCTGAGGAAAACATTATCTATATGAATAAAAACCGGAAACAGTTCCAGGAGATACTCAATGACCGGAGGGCTTGTGAGTTTTTGCATTATTTTTGTACGTTTCCGTTTTACAGGGATATGATATTGAAGAATTTCAGGATTATGAAGCCTTACTTATCCGTAAAATTCGAGAAAATCATAAACGGCTTAGAATAGAGGTGCCCTTCGGGCGTATCTGTTAAAATTTTAGCCACGAAGGCATTTACAATGCGGTTAAAAGCACAAAGGTACACAAAGGCACTTTAATAAAAAGTTTTGCGGGGGTCCAGGGGGTGGTTTTTCAAAAGAACCCCCTGGCCGTCAAGGTATGGGGTCAGGTATTTTATTGGCCAGAGATGTTTCGAACCAATGAAAAAATGGAATTTAAATTTGGGGAGGTACGAGGTACGAGGCACTGCTGCATGCAGTCCAGTATAAGGTATGAGAAGCAACGGAGGCTTGAGGCTTGATAAGACTTTGAAAATATACCCGGTCACTGGACACTGGTCACTGTCACTGGACAAGGGGCCAAAGGTCAAGACAAATGTTATCGTAACAAGAAACAAAAAATCAGCANNAAAATATTTATGTTAATCCCGGTTTGATAAACATTTCGGTCTTTTTTTCGTATAATTTCTCCCGCAAATTTGGGAGGTGACGGGGTCGCATCTTGCAGTGCAATATTTTTGATGATATAATTCTTTCACGGCAAGACCACTAAGAATCGAATTTCCAGGTGCTTTGTATCATATCACCAGCAGAGGAAACGAAAAAAGGGATATTTTTCTGGACAGCCGGGATAGGGAAACCTTCCTTGAATTATTATCTTTGCTAATAGAACGGTTTGACTGGGTATGTCACGCTTACATCTTAATGGATAACCATTATCATCTCATGATTGAAACTCCCAAAGGTATACTGTCGCGAGGGATGAGGCAGCTAAACAGTAATTATTCCCAAAAATTTAACCGGAAGCATAAACGAGTGGGACATTTGTTTCAAGGTCGATTCAAATCGATATTAGTTGAAAAGGAATCTTACTTGCTTGAATTAAGCAGGTATATTATCTTGAACCCAATAAGAGCGGGGCTGGTTCAGTATCCGGGTGCCCAGAGAACAAAGATATTCTTCTCGCCCCCTATTAGAGGAGATATTCCAGAAGGAGATGGCTTCAGTTAAGCGAGAAGATGAGATCATTTACATGGTCTATTATGAGTACGATTTTACGATGAAAGAGATTGGAGATTTTCTGGGAGTGCATTATTCAACTGTGAGTCGGGTTGTCAAAAAGCATGAAAGCACGAAAAAAAATGAAAAACAGAAAGACTAAAATATTGCACTGCAAGATCAGACCCTGGAAACTGGAAACTGGAAACTGGAAGCTGGAAACGGGGTATTTTGGAATTGGAAGTATTGGGAAACTTATTGTCTTGTATCATTTGAGAATATTATAATTAATCATTTCAAATCTATTGACAATTAACAATACTTCCACTAATATTTTAATGTGATTGAAAAAGGAATTTCCTATGGTGCTTTTAGGTAAAAGGAGATGATATGAAAATAAGAATTGCAATTTATTTTATTTTTACTATTATTTTGTTTTGTCAAAGCAAATGTCGAGTTACCAAGCCCTCAACAATAGATTCTAATAAATCTTTTGCTATAACTTCAGTATATATCATTGATGGCACTGGTCTCGGTGATCCGTTCCGTGGAGTGGTCATTGTTGAATCGGGCAAAATCAAAGCAGTAGGGAGCGAAGGCGAAATCAATATTCCCTCGGACATGCTGACTATTGATGCTGATGGTGCCTTTCTGCTTCCGGGTTTTTTTAACACCCATGTTCACAATGGCTTTATCCAGTCGAATCTGGAAGCATGGGCACAGGCGGGAGTGACAACCATAAGAGATCTAGGGGTTCAATACAGCGTTTTTAAAAATCAACGTCCTCCAAACGACACCAATATAGCAAGACTTTTAGCAGCCGGACCGGTATTAACTACCCCCGGCGGCTACCCTCTAGTCCCATGGGGGAGCCCCATTGGTTATTATGTGCTATCACCTCAAGATGGGATTGATAAAGTAAACAAATTAATAGATGAAGGCGCAGATATCATCAAGATTATTTTGGAAAGTGGAACAGCCTTTAATTTAACTATCCCCATGCTTTCACCTCAGGAAGCCTCGGCTATCGTAAAAACCGCCCACCAGAGAAACAGAAGAGTATCTGCACATGTTCTGGTTTCAGATGATCTTAAAGCAGCTCTTGATGCAGGTGTGGATGACATCGCCCATATGATCACTGATGATATATCCGACGACATCATCGAAAGGATGATCAGGCAAGGAGTTTACTGGGTACCAACCTTGGAGCTGTGGAATGCTGTCGAAAGCTCCCTGGTAGCCAGAGCCAAGAATAATCTAACAAAATATATAAATGCAGGGGGTTTGGTAGCATTGGGAACAGATTTTGACGGATATAACAGCCCCTTTGATCTGGGTATGCCAGTAACAGAGATTAATTTAATGAGGGAAGCTGGAATGACAGCCATGCAAATAATTGTTGCAGCAACACGAAATGCAGCAATCGTCTGCGGAGTAGAACAAGAGCTGGGCACTATAAAAGCAGGCAAAATAGCTGATATTCTGGTGATTAGAGGTAATCCCCTATCTGACCTAGATAATCTCTTGGATGTTCTTCTGGTAATTCATAATGGTGTAATCATCAAAGATAATAGATATAGATAAAGTAAAACGGAATAAAACGGGGACAGGCACCTATTTAGGCACCTATTTACTCACCTTACTCTACTCACTCACCTATTTATCGGCAGGTTTGAACCTGTTGAATTGGTAAATTCAGCGGCTGAAACGCACAGTTTGAACGGTTGAAACAAGACGAAACAGCAGCTTAAACCAAAATATTTCGCCAAAAGTTTCTGGTTTTTTGCCGAAATTCCACAGCTTTTTGCCGAAATTTCCGGGAGTATTGTCGAAATATTTGAATTACAACCGCTGAAATGATATAATTTAAGGGCTGTAACCGGTTGCTTTAGCAGCTTAAATATGAGTAAACAACCACTTAAAGGGTGAAAAGGAGGTATACTTATGCCGGAAGAAGTCAATGCCATTCGGGCTTATACCCCCGCGTGGAGCAGGGTGAAACCGTGGAGGTTGAGGATGTTGCCGCGCTTATCGCGGGGCGCACCAGTTTCAACGGCGGGGCGGTTATTAATATGCTTTGGGAGTTCAGGGAGGCCATCACGTTCTTTGCCCTGGCCGGACGGCCTGTGCGCTTGAAAGGCCTGGGGGTCTTCGCACCCCGGATAGATAAAGATGGGGTTTTCAGTCTCAATTACCGGCCGGATAAATGGTTGAAAAGCGAGTTGAATGTGGCTGGCAAGTTCAAGGGCAAGGTGGTGAACCGGGACATGATCGGTAAGTCGGTAGAGGAAATGATCCAGCGCTGGAACCAGGAACACCCCGATGATAAGATCGGAATTAAAGAAAAGAAATGAGCTGCTAGAAACGGGGACTAAAACGGGGACAGGCAAAAAGTGGGTCAAAAAGTGGACCGCTGAACCGGCTTTTTGTTTTTTGCTTTCGATTCTTCTGTCTTATTATTAACTTCATCTTTCACTGAAGGTTCATATGTTAAAATATTGCAGAGTTCCTCTATAAACCCTACTTGTCCTTTCAATATTTTCTTTTTTGCTAAATTGATTCCGAACCATTCAGCGCGATCAATTTCTGGAAATTCCATTTGTTTTCCAGATCGTGGGGGCCATTCCAGAGTAAAGGTATTGCTTTTTATTTTACTGGCATCGCAATCTCCTTCGATGGCCCAGGCTGTAATCTTCTTTCCACTAGATTGCTTTAGAGTGGTGAGTGGTATAAATTGGCCATCTAACTCGAATCCCGTTTCTTCATGAAATTCCCTTTTGGCTGCTATAAAAGGGTCTTCTTCTTGAGAATACTCGCCTTTAGGGATTGACCATGATCCCATGTCCTTTTTCGCCCAATATGGTCCACCTGGATGAACAAGGAAGACTTCTAACTTTTCATCCCTAAAGCGATACATAAGTAAACCTGCACTTAATTTTGGCATTTTTTTTACCTCTTAAATTTAATAGAGGAAGGGGACAGAAAAATTTTACCCTGAGTCACCCATCCTGGTTATTTCAAAAATTGTGGTACCACCCCCAGTATATGCCGCTGGGTCAAGACATTGAATGTATGCCTTTGATTGGTCAGATTTCCCCGCAAGGCCCCATTGCTCCGGTTTAGAAATCAGAAGAGCATTGTAGTGTGGAAGTAGTGAAGCAAGGGAATGCATACAAATGGGCTTGTCACAAATAAGACGATACCCTTTTTCAAGCCGGAAGCTGTCCCCTATCTCGTAGACTGGGCAATGTCCTTTGATCTCGATTACTCGTACTAAAAGGTCCATGTTCTGCCTCCATATCGCTAATAACCAGTCAGTTAAGACTTTTAAATAGCGACCTTTTTACAAGGATATATTAAATGAGATAATTAGGAAAGTCAATAGATGAATTGACAGCAATTCTCATTTTGTAAAGAGGTGCCAGTCAGGAAAATTATGTTTTTTGGCAATGTTTTTTCTGAACATATGAAGACCCCTGTTTATAAGAAATTCAGGGACCTCCCTTTTCCATTTTCCAGGAATAGAATGGAAGTGAGGAAGGTCCCCAAAAATGGCATATGCCGGACAATTAACACTTAATTTTTTTTGAATTCACTAACAGGTTTTACCATCACAGCTTGGGCACGGTCCTGGTATCCTGCTCCTGGTTACTAAACCGCCTTTAACAGCATTCAGGTCTTTTTTAGTCAAGTTAGAAACCGTTGTTCTTTTTAAAACTAACTTTCTGCTCATTGTTTTTGTTTTCATTTTTATCTATCTCCTTATTTTTTATTTTTTATACGTCTGTGTCATTCCTTATCTCAATGCTCGTCTTATGAATCTTCAACGCTGCTCCTTTTATAGGTGAAAGGAATTTTAAAAAAAGTTGACAAATTGATAAAATTATACTATGATAGTCAGTAATTACTGATGAGGCATAGACATGGAGGTGATATAATGCTAATTATGTTTGTAGGAGATAGTAGGGTGAGGAATATTATAAACGTCATTTGATCAATTCAGGGAACTTAAACAGGGGGTTAGAAAAATTTTTTTAAATTTAGAGTTTAAAATAAGCTTAAAAGGAGGATAGAGATGAGACATAAACCTATTGTGAGATTTTTTTTAGTAATCATTGGAATCACAGCGCTAATCGTAATGCCTCGATTTTTAGCGCAAGCAGAGGATGTAGAGGAGCTCACCTGTTCGCTGCAGGCGGAGCGCGCGGAGTATGGGGCAGCCGAAGCCATAATTCTTCGGTTTACTCTCACCAACAATTCCGACAAGACCCTGAACGTGCTTAAGTGGCGCACACCACTTGAGGGTTTCAATGCCGACATATTCCTGGTGGAAATTGAGGGTAAGCGGGTCATTTACATCGGCCGACTGGTGAAGAGAGGAGCCCCTCCCCCCGAGGATTACGTATCGCTCGCCCCGGGCAAGTCTGTTTCGTCAGTAGTGGATATCGGTAAGGGCTATGCTGTCTACGATGCCGGCGACTACAGCGTGCAGTTCAAATCGAGTCTCCTCGACTTTGGTTATGAGGATCCGGCCAGACTGTCGGCTAAGCGCACATTAAAGCGGAAAGCCATCCAGTCGAATACGGTTTCCTTCAAACTTCTCGAAAAAAAGGAACCCCCGGCCCCACCAGCGCCCCGGGTCACCGATGTAGCCGAAAAACAACCGGTTTTCATAGGCTGCTCACAGACCCAAAGGGATACCCTGAACAGCGCTCTTGTTGAGGCAAGGGAATATGCCTCTGGCGCGCTGATAGCCCTCCAAGGCACGTCAGTGAGCGATAGGCCGAATGCTACGCGGTACACAACCTGGTTTGGAGTCTATTCCAGTTCGCGGTACAACACGATAATTAATAACTTCGATAAGATTCATGACGCATTGAGCAATGAAACGATCACGTTCAATTGCGATTGTAATGAAAACTACTACGCATACGTTTATCCAAACGATCCCTACAAGATATATTTGTGTAATTTGTTTTGGTCAGCTCCACTCGTGGGCACCGATTCGAAGATGGGTACCATCATTCATGAGATAAGCCACTTCTATGTGGTGACCGGGACTAAAGATCACGCTTACGGTCATGCGAACTGCAAGAATCTGGCTAATACTGACCCGTCCAAAGCGATCCAGAACGCCGACAGCCATGAATACTTTGCTGAGAACACACCGCCGCTTTCGATGGGACTCGAACTCATAGCCTACTCGCTCCTGGCCATCCTGCTGCTTGTTTTGATGTACCGGGTGATTCACAACCGCAGACGAAAAGCAGCCTGATCGAATTGGATCCGTTCAGAGCGATAAAAAAAGAGGCTGATGAGGCGTGCAATGGTGCGATGAAGGGTAAGGAGGTGATTTGAGAAATGAAGAATCTTATGTTTCTGGCAGCTCTGCTTCTCTTTTTTTGCCTATGTTCGGGAGAGCAGAGTATGAAGATCGAACGCCCGCAAGGAGTTATGTTGAAATATGTCCTCAAAGCCGAAGAATCCTATACCGTTGGCAAGGGCGTGAATATTGATTTTACTCTCAAGAACCTGACCAAAAAGACGCTTTGGGTCCTCACCTGGTATACGCCGCTTGAGGGCATAAATGGAGATATTTTCCGGGTTACACGCGATGGTGAGGAAATCCAATATATAGGCCGGATGGTTAAGCGCGGCAGCCCCGCCAGAAAAGATTATTTGCGTATCGGACCGGGGGAGTCGGTATCGGCTAAGGTGGATCTTTCCTCTGCCTACGACCTATCGAAGGCCGGGGAGTACCGGGTTGAGTTTAATGGGCGGATTCACGATGTTGCATTCGAGGAAGCCTCACTGCCCCGGGTGAAGGACAAGCACAGCGGCATGGATGTGCGAGGCGACGCAGTGACCTTAAAGCTGATCCAACCTTGAGAATAGGCAGATTTTGGAACTGCGTTAGCAAGCCCTCATCCCGGGATTGTTCACCGTTTAACCAGGAGGGGAGTGGTGCAGCGGTGTGTTTTATCAGGCGTATCGACAAATACTTACTTCTCCGCCTCCTGGCCCTGGGCATCCTGATTGTCCTCTATCACAGCTTAGACTGGACGTTACTGCGTCTGGGTTTGAGAAGAGTTGTCAGCCTCTTTCTCGGCTTCCTTGGGTATGTAACCGCGCCAGTCGACCAGGGCAGCGAACTTTACCTGCTGGTCGATTACAATTGCTTTTTTGAGCTTAAAACACATTGTATCTACGCGGATGTGGTTTTGTTCACAGCCCCCTTTTGCTGGCGTTTCCAGCGGGCATTTACTGCCAACATGCTGCGGTTGGCCGTACTGGTGATAACGGTGCAGTCGCTCAATATCTTACGGGTGGTATTTGCCCTTCACCTCTACAAGGGGGGAGTTTCCTGGCAGCTAGCCCACAACGTACCGGACCTTGTTATCCACTTTACGGTGATTTCCACAGCCGTGCTCCTGGCCCTCAGGAGTGACCGACTGGCAGCGTGCCACTCTAAAAATCGTACCTGTGTAGAAAGGAAAAGAGGACAAGCAAGAATGTCTAAGTAAACCTGCACTTAACTTTGGCATTTTTTACCTCTTAAATTTAATAGGAAGGAGACATAGGAAGGGGGCAGGCAAATTTTACATATCGCTAATAACCAGTCAGTTAAAACTTTTAAATAGCGACCTTTTCGCAAGGATATATTAAGCTTCTCTTCCTCCCTCAACCTAAACCTGAGTTATCGGACAGCCTGTTGAGACTCGACTTCCTGGATAAAAAATAGAAATGATAAAACATGCCGCAGACCGTGGATGACGTTTCAGTTCTCACTTTCTAAAGGTTACCCAAAGGTCATCCACGGTCTTTGACTTTCCTGTTCTAACGCTTAAAGCTGCTTACTGGTTAAATTAACAGGGAAATTCACCGCTGGCACAAGTTTTAATGGTTACAGGACATAGAAACCAGGTTTCAGGACAGGGTTCAAAAAGGGAACAATAAATTTCCACTGTAGGATTGTTTCCTGCCTTAACCTTTTTGGATTCGTCCTTTTCCAGTGAAGTAACAAAGCTCTGTACCTTAAGTGCCTTCAAACTCATTTTCTTTTTCATAATGCCCTCCGTTTTCAAAGAATTTTTTTTAATTTTATCACAAAATGAGTCAATTTTCAATTAAAAACTCTGTGTCCTCTGTGCCTCTGTGGTTAAAAATAATCTTTTTGGTTCCCGCTCGTCCGGGTTGTGGCCAGGCAAGAAAACATCCCATGTGATTATCAGACCTGGATACAGTGAATACAGGATACTGATTTTTATAGGTTCAAGAGCTTCCTGGCAACATCTACACCGGAAGCCGCATCAGGGGCATAACCGTCCGCCCCTATCTTTTCCGCGAAATCCCGGGTTACCGGGGCACCTCCCACAATGACTTTAACGTCATCTTTCAACCCCGCCTCTTTCAACCCCTGGATAACCTCTTTCATGTTTACCATGGTGGTGATTAAAAGCGCAGACATGCCAACAAGATCCGCTTTCTCATTTTTTGCGGATTCCACAAACCGATCGATGGGCACATCCGCACCAAGGTCGATTACCTCGAAACCCGCTCCCTGCAGCAGCATGGAAACAATATTTTTGCCGATATCATGTAAATCCCCTTGAATGGTTCCAATAACAACCCTGCCCAGGGGTTTCACATTTGTCTCGGCCAAAAGCGGCTTTAAGATCTCCAATCCTAGCTTCATTGCTTTTGCCGATACCAGGACTTCAGGAATAAAACACTCATTATTTTTAAATTTCTCGCCCACGATATTCATCCCCTCCACGAGCCCCTCATTCAAAATCCCTTCCACCGAAACCTCCGTGGAAAGAGCCTCCTTTACCAACTCTTCCACAGTTTGCGAATTTCCCTTCTGAACCTCATCTGCTATTTTTTCAAAAATTGTCATATCGACCTCCCTTTCAACATGCCCATCAGTAAATTATACAACATAATCGTCTTCCTCCATTTTACGGAGCTCTTCTTCTATGGATTTTCGAACCGTTTCCGGCATGTCTTTCTCCCTCTCCAGCATCGGTCTCAACCCCTTTCCCACACCATCGTCAATGAAAAAAGGCTTAACAAAATCGGAGTTCCAGGTCCTCTCCTCATAAGAGCGACTTTCCAGTTTTTCAAAGAAACTTTTTATCCCCTTTTCTGGGTCCCCTTCTATTTCCCTGAAATAAGACCCATAGATATGAAGCGAGTCGCTGATGTCCACATACCGCCCCGGGCGAACCGGCTTTCCCATCTTTTCCGCTACAGCCTCTGCAATTTTTCGCATGAGAGTGGTTATGGCAATGACATTCTCAAACCACGCCTTGAATAAATCCCGGCTTCGCCAGTGAGTGTTCATATTGAATATAAAGCCGCCCTCTCCATCCTCACAGAGCCGCCCCCATACCCGCTGCAGACAGGGCGGGTCTTCGGTAGGCGGATCGAGTTTGGGATTCCAGGTAATCGCCTGAGCCCGTCTTGTGTGTCCCGTCTGCGAAAGCTTCTCAATCATGTAATTCACCTGGTTCACAACGGTGTCTTCCATCACATACTCAAACAGCCGGCCGTGGTAGGTATAGGTCCAGCGGGTATCTTTGCTTTCCGTGCCTTTTAAAATTTCCTCCAGGGGCTTAACCCAGTAATCGTGGGCGCCGTGCACAACTTCCATAACATACTCGGCCAGACCTCCAAGCCCGTCGGCAAAGGACCGGTGAAATCGCGGCTGACCAAAGGGTTCCCGAATGGCGATCATGACCGTAGCATCTTTGCTTGGCGGGTCTTCGGGATGATCATATTCCGTCTTTATGCTTATCCCCTTGTGCCACACCTCGGCGATAGCTTTTTCATAAGCCAGTGGAATGGTATCCTCCTCAACGACCAAAACGGGTATGTTTCCAGGTTTCATTAATCCTCCTTTTATGAATATTCAAAGAAAAAAGAGTGTGAAATGATCTTGAAAGAATGATTTTAACCATGTGGTATAATAGATGAAATATCAAAAAAAGTCAACCCCGTGCCTTGAGGGTTGTTGACAGGCAAAAAAGTTCCTGAGATTTTTTTTATTTCTGTTGAATTTTGATTAATAATATACTATATTATTACGGTATTCTTTTCTTAAGAATTCCTTTACAAGTATTCCGATTCGTTTCAAGTCAGTCGAAGCTGTATCAAGCGACAACCAAGAATGCCGTAAGGATCTCCCATTCAGTGGAGAAAAATGGTAGTAAAATATGAAGGAGGAAAACATGAAGCAAAAGACGTTTAACAAAAAACTGGTTATCAACAAATTCACCATTGCCAACTTGACCGATAAGGAGAAGGCCGTCATTCGCGGTGGAGGCACCGTTCAAGGACGGACCTGTGATGGTACTGTTTACGGACGCACTTGTGATCAAGGAGCCGAAGTAGCGGTAGAGGGCACCGTTCAAGGACAAATCTGCGATGGCACCGTACATGGACGTACTTGTGATGAATTACCCTAATTAACCCTATTTAATTTAACCGGTTTTTCTGGCCTGTCAATTTTTCTTTTGGGGATTCTCTCGCCTATTTTTTCGCCTGGCCACTTTTTTATTTTTTACGCAAAAAAGAAAATTGACAAAGAATGTCATCTGTACTATCATATTGCAGGAGGCATAAATGCTGAATATACAAAAAAGATATATCATCGATGAAAATAATAATAAATTGGCAGTAGAGATTGACTATAAAACCTTTTTGAAGATTGAAGAGATTCTTGAAGATCATGCCCTTTATCATTTGATCCAGGAAACAGAAGACTCGGATTCTTTAACTCTGCCGGAGGCGAAAAAGTACGACCAACAACTCCTGGATGAGAATGGAAATTAGGTATAAAAGACAATAATGATTTCCCGGAGTTCATAAGAGCTTTGCATAGAAAAGAGATTTACAGATATTTCCCATAGTTCCATTTTAATCTTTACATTTTTATTTTTTTCCTTTAATATATAGTTTCATTGTAATGAAAGGGGATAACAGATGATCGTTCACAAACGAATGGAACTCCGGGTGAAGGAGGAAGAAGTTAGGGAGCTGAAAAACCATTATCAAAAGGTGATACAGCACCTGGAAAAGGGATTTCCTTTGAAAGTTAAAGTCCTGGAAGAGTTGAAGGCGTCTCTTTCCAGGATTGTGAAAGAGTCACGCCAGTGGCAGGAGGTTTTAAAAGCAATCAATCGTTCCGGGGATTATTACTGTCTGCATTTGCTTCATGAAGATAACGAAATATTAAACCTGCCGTGGTCCATGGTGATAGATAATATCACTGACCAGCCGTTGGGCAGTATTCGGCGGCTTTACCTCACCAAAGGCATCCCTGATTATTTTAAAGAAAAAGGAGAGGACTTTCCTAAAGCTGCGGCACCGTTGAAAGTATTGATGATGATTTCTTCACTGGAAGATGCGGAATGGAAGCAGCGGCTTTCGTATGAAGAAGAGGAGTTTCAAATTTTAAAAGCCTTTGAACCGCTGATGCAGTCCTGGTTGGTGGAAGTGGATTTTACCGAAGACGGCTCATTGGAAACACTGGAACGCAAACTAAAAGAAAATCAATACCATATTTTGCATTTTTCCGGTCACGGCGTGTTTGTTGGAAAAGAAAATATCGATTTCCTGGTACTGGAGCATCCGTTGACTCTTAAAACCCATAAGGTGGCGGGTGCGGATTTTGCCGAGGTGGTTAATTGCAATCCCATTTATAAAGTGCCCATGGTGGTGCTTTCTTCCTGTCAAACCGCACAAGGAAGTGTTGAAAAGGGACTTCGAGGGGTTACCAATCACCTCCTGCGGGTGGGGGTACCCATAGTTATTTCAATGGGCATGTCCATCCGGGATGATTATGCCGCGTTTTTCGCATCGGGATTGTACCGCCGCATAGGTAACAAAGAAACGGTTTTGGATGCCTTTAATGAAGCCGTAAAGGAGTTGAAGGAAAAAGAATTCCAGGAGTCTGTGGAACGTGGGGTAACAGGGGTTGAGCCGCTGAATTGGATTATTCCCAACCTCTATTTATCGCAAGACCCGGGGGCGGCGGCACTGGTGGACTGGAAGCAGCCGGAGAAGAAGTTAAAGTATTTATCCAACCGCTTTATTTTTGAAAAGGACCGGCTGCTGCTGGCGCATGAGGAGGAATACCTGTTTATCGGCCGGCGCAAGGAAAAGGCAGCCATGCTGAAGCCGTTTTTTAATAAAACGCCTGTGCTCTTAAAAGGCCAGGGCGGTGTGGGCAAGACTGCCATGGCCGAGCACCTGGTGCAGCGATTGATTGCAAAGAACCCAAATACTATTCCCTTTGTGTTTAATGAAAAAACCAAATCCATTGAAGAGATATTGAATACCATGCGGGATTTTTTGCTCAAACAGCGGGTGATGCATGTGATTTCCGGGATGAGTCAATTTGAAAAAGGAATGGAAAAGTTTCTTTACCTGCTGTCTGAAGTCGAGAAAACGTATCAGCCGGTCTTTGTCTTCGATAACCTGGAGAGTTTCCAGGTGGAACCGGGAAAAGAGTTTTCAGGCGAGTTCAGTGACATCAAAGAGATCATAGACTATCTTTGTGAGAGGGAAGAATTCCATGTAATTTTAACCTGCCGTTACCCGGTAGCGGATGTGAAGCATATTGAAAGTTTCGACCTGAACCAGGTGGGATTGAACGATTTCTGGAAGAAATGTCTTTATATGGATGTTGGATATATTCGCATCTATTTGCGAGAGAAAGCCTCTTTTGAAAAGGCAAAACAGGGCTTTCTCGCCCGTCCTGGCTTGAAATACATTGATGTAGTCAAACTGCTGCATGAAACTTTTGGTGGCAATTACCGGGCTTTGGAATTCTTTGATCGATCGGTTAAAGAGGAACCCCATAAAATAGTAAATTCTTTAGACTCCTTTGAAAAATTCTTGGAGAGTTCTAAAGAAATCACTAATGAAGTCAAACAGAAAATGGGGCAAGACATGTTGTTTTCGCAATTAATGGCCTTGTTAGAACCACAGCATCGGCAAGTGCTGGACCTGCTGTCTCACTTCCGGGTCCCGATGCGGGAAATGGCCGTTGGGCATGCAAATACAGGAACTCAAAGAGGAAAAACCAGTGGATTGGCCCCATGTGCTGGAATATTTGCACCGATTAACGTTGATCGAGATTTCCCTGGACTCGGAGATAAAAGCGGTGGATTACTATGTCACCCCTATTGTGAGAGATTTATTGAAGAGTTTTGAAAAAACCGAAGAGAGATGGTCCTTTTCCCATCAGCAGGCTGGGATTTATTATTATTACTATTTTCACAATATAGAAAGAAGTTTAACCTTTTTGGAGGAGGCCTTTTATCATTTTGATAAGTCCGGGGATAAGGAAAAGGTACAGGAGATAGGCGATTGGCTTTCCAGGGTTTACTACAATTATTCCATGTATGGTAATGCATTTGTTTATGCCCGGCGGGTTTATGAGGTATTGGGAGATGAGACAAAGGGTCATATTTTAAACCGTTTGGGCTTGATATATGATTTATATGGAGACTATAAGCAGGCATTAATTTTTTATCAAAAAGCCCTGGCTGTATGTCAAAAGCTTGGGGATAAAAAAAATGAAGGAACCACACTGAATAATATGGCCACTATATCTTTAGCCCACGGTGATTATGAGAGCGCACTCACGTACCTGGAGCAAAGCTTAAAAATCAGCCGGGAGACCGGGGATAAAAGCGGAACCAGTCACACCTTACACAACATGGCAATAATTGCCCATGAAAAGGGCGACATCAAAAAATTTATGGAATATGAAACCACCGCCTATCAAATGGCCCTTGATATCAATGACGCCATGGGAATATATAACATCGATAGACAGTTAGGATACGCATTGTGCCAAAGTGGAGGTGAAGAGTCAAAAAAACAAGGCATTGAAATGCTGCAAAGAAGCTTACACATCGGCAAAGCCGCTGGGTTCCCGGATACAGAAGTAGTAGAGCAGATTTTGCAGAGTCTGGGGGTGGAAGGTGAGTGAGGGGGCAAAGCTCAGACGGTCAGAGGAAGGAGAATCATAGAAGGAAAAGGTTACCAATCAAAAAGATACAATCAAATCTGGACAATTAACCTCCCGGATGCGTATTGATGGACAAGGGATCCGATGAGAGTCTGATAAGGAATTCCTGTTTCTGCTGCTTTTACTTTCAATCTTTCCAGGTCTTGTTCCGATAAACGAATCGTAATTCGTTTTGTTTTGATGGGAGTATTCCTGGCGGCTTCAATCAATTCTTTCTTTTTCTCTTCATGGTTCTCCACCGGGATTAGCTCACCCTTCTCATAAGCTTCTAATATCTCTCTTTCCTCTTCAGGATCGTCGATCAACCCTGTCTCTCCATTTCTAAGAGCATCAAGTAACTCTTTTTTATCTTCATATTTTTTTTTGCTGCTCATCGGTAGTCTCCTCTTTTATATATTTTTTTGTAGCTTTTCGACTTCTATATATTGTCTTTAAAAAGTACTTTTCCTCATCTTCCACAAAAGGAACAAGGTAAGCATTGCCTTTTATTTCAACAACAAAGATTTCTTGATGGCAATACCTTTCTTCATTGGGATGCTTATATCTATCCAGCAATTTCCCTTCTTTTAAGGCATTGATGATTTCTTCAAAAGAGATGCCTCTTTCTTTGCGTAATAATTCACTTTTCTCTTTATTCCATTCGAACCGTTTCATGTCAACATTATAGCTAAAATGCGCACAATGTCAACACTTTGAACATAATTCCCCTGGTAACCGTCTTTTCTTCGTGCCTTCGTGGTTCTTGAATTCGCCGTCAGGCGTTTTATACTCGCCCGAAGGGCACCTTAATTCTATATTCTGAAATTTACACGGCGTTCAATAATCTGAAACTCCACCGGGATGGCTTCCCCTACCTCGCCATCATATTCAATATTTACCACTTCAGTTTCTTCCTCAGCCGGATAAACCTTAATGTTCCTGACCTTTTTGACCAGTACCTTGGGATGTTTGCTAATTTTACCAGTATAAAGAAGCCTGGAATTCTTGATGATTTCAAACTTCTTCATGTCCTCCACCAACACCAGGTTAAAATACCCATCATCCGCTTCTGCCTCCGGTGCAATCATCATACCGCCGCCAAATATCCGGCCATTCGCAACCGCACCGATTAAAAACCGGTCACTGATCTCCTCGGAATCATCCACCACCACTTTCACACGTTTGCTTTTATACGTCCTGATAGTGGAAAGCATACCCATGTAATAAGATAACGGTCCATGTTTGCTGGCAGGTATGACAGAGAGATTCCTCACCACCTCGGCACCCAAACCGAAACTCGCAATGT
>WVZO01000112.1 GCA_011772425.1 Candidatus Aminicenantota bacterium | reverse complement strand
TATTTTTGCAAATACCCGGTCACCAATAAACGGTACCGCCGTTTTATTGCTTTCCTTGAAGGTAAAGAAAAAGAATTTCAGAAAAAAATGCCAAATATATTGTTTGGAGATAAACTAATTCAGTTTGCACAATCTGTAGAGGGATATTCGCAATATTTGGGAGATGATTATAAAAAAATGCTGGATAATCTTCGTTCAAGTTATGACGATGATAAACGATTTAACGGAGATGATCATCCGGTGGTGGGAGTCAGTTGGTATGCGGCACGGGCCTATTGTTTCTGGCTGTCCTGCCTGGAGGTGGTGATCAACCGGGATGAAAAATTGCAAGACATAAAGGATATGGAGTGGTTATCTTCTCTTTATCGCCTGCCCACAGAAATGGAATGGGAATGGGCGGCAGGAGGAAAACCGGATGGCTCCATACGGGAATATCCCTGGCCCACAGAAAAGGGCGAACCCACTACTAAACTTGCCAATTATAATGAAAATGTCGGTGCTACCACGCCGGTGGGCCGTTACCCGGATGGGGCAACACCCCAGGGACTGATGGACATGGCCGGGAATGTCTGGGAATGGATGGAGAATTATTATGATGACAGTGAAGAATTTATTGCCCTTCGCGGTGGCTCGTGGTACGGCCTTGATTCCTTTCTGCGTTGTTCCGCCCGCCTCTACGACGACCCGGGTCTCGACTGGTACTACGAGTTCGGGTTCCGCGTTGTTTCCCCCGCCCAGTCTTAACTGATACTCTGATACTCTGTCCATCTGGAACTCTGGATCGGNNTACCCTTCTGCGCTGCTCCGCCCGCCTCTACTCATACCCGCATAACCATTGGTGCCTCGATGGGTTTCGCGTGCTCCGCGGCCTTGCGCCCAGTCTTGATTGATACTCTGATACTCTGTCCATCTGGTACTCTGGATCGGCGCAGGAAAGAAAGTTGGCAGTAGGCAGTAGGCAGTTGGCAAGTAAGAAGAGAATAAGTTGAGAAGTTGAGAAGAGAAGGGATTTTTTGCCTGACCTTTTTTCACTGAGGTGAAAAAAATATTCTGCCTGAAAATGGCAAGATTTTAGCAATAGGTAACCCTTTTCAGAAAGAAAACTTGCATATTCGGGAGATTCGGTGTATAGTTGACATATAAATACAAGGAATCAGGATAATGTGCACAGGAATCACAGTAAAACAGTAAGGAAATACTTCATTGAAATTAGCTTTTATCTAATTGCAATATGGAAATATAATAAAGCAATAAGGAAATATAATAATGTAATAAGGAAATATTTCTTTGCACATAGGAAATGCTATTTTGCAATAAGGAAATACTCTTTTGCAATACTGCATTATTGTAATTCCTTACTGCAATAAGGCATTTCCTTATTTCAATATCATATTTCCTTACTGCAATAAAGCATTTCCTTACTGCATTACTTCAATTCCTTATTGCATTAAAGTAATTCCTTAATGTATTATAATATTTCCTGACTGCATGATAGCATTTCCTATCTGCAGAATAGTATTTCCTCTCCTGGAAAAGAAAACTTCGTGCCTTTTTGTAGAATAAAGTACCAGGTAAATAATTTCCGGATGGACTGCACCCTTAAGCAAGAATCACAGCCGGTCAGGTTAAAAGTTAAACAGGAGTTAACAGAAGCAGATAGATACTATCCTTGTTTCATAAGGCACGCAGTACGTACACTTTGTTACCTCACAAGAGAATACTAATGTTTGAAAGGTTCCGCCTTTGATCTTTCCCATTTCTAAGCTGCTGATGGTTTCTTTTCTTAGAATGAGTTTCTTTGGGACATTTTTAGTCTTCATGGCATTTCTCCTTGTTGTTATTTTTATCAAATTTATTTGTTGTCAGTATTTATACACGAGAAAGTGGAACATGTTTGCTTTAAAGGAAGGATAGATAAGTATACATTAATTTATAGAGATTATTAATAGTTTTGATGAAAAATATTTTTACAGTAAAAAATCCTTGTTTTTACTGCAAAAATAGTGTATAATAACAAATGCTGTCTCATTTTCAAAGGATTTTCGCCAGAAAAACAGCCCTTTATCTAGCCAGCGGAATTCTCATTTTTGTACTTATTTACACCGTCACAGCAAACCTCTTTGACCAACATAACAAACCCTTTGAAAAAAAAGATGCCCTCTTTCAACAACTAAAAATAATGCCCCCAAAACTGAAAGACCAACTGGATAAAGTGGAAAATTATATCAAAAGAGGGGATACTATAATCAATACCTTAAAACGGGAAGGCCTGGACCACCAATCCGCCTACCAATTCGTCGCAGATGTAAAACCCGTATACGACCTGAAACGAATAGGCGCCGGTAAAAAATATACATTGTTTCTCTCTAAAAAAACAGGAGAACTCCAACGATTCAGGTATGAAATCGATGTGAACCAATACTTCAACGCCTGGAAAGACCAGGATACCAGTGATTACAAAGGAAGAATCGTTACGATTCCCTACAAAGTGAAACGAGAATTCATCAACGGCGAAATCCAGGAATCTTTGTTTGCCTCAATTTTAGACATCGGTGAGAAAGCGGAACTGGCAGATATCATGGCTTCCCTTTACGAGTATGATATTGATTTTAACCGGGATATTCGCAAGAAAGATACTTACGCACTGGTGGTGGAGAAGATGTACCTGAGGGGTCAGTTTGCCCGGTATGGTCATATATTGGCTGCAGAGTTTACCAATAGGGGAAAAACTATACAGGTGATACGTTATACAGACCCGGAAGGGAAAACCGCTTATTATCACCCGGATGGCAGGTCGGTAAGAAAGATGTTTTTAAGGTGCCCGCTGCCCTTTATGCGCCTGACGTCACGGTACGGTAACCGGCGCCATCCACTGCTGGGTTTTTCAGCCCGGCATCACGGAATCGATCTGGCTGCACCCCGGGGAACCCGAGTCCGGGCCACCGCTTCGGGCATAGTCTTGAAAACCGGTTACACCAGCAGAAAAGGAAAATTTATTTCCATCCGGCACAGAAATCGCTATGTTACCCATTATTACCATCTCAGCAGGTTTGCTAAAGGAGTTCGGCGGGGAAAAAGGGTAGAGCAAGGACAAATCATCGGGTATGTGGGACGTACCGGCTGGGCTACCGGCCCTCATCTTCATTACGGGATGCAAAAAAACAGGCGGTTTATCAACCCCCTGCGCTTGAAATCCCCTACCAAAGAGCCAGTGAAAAAGAAGTATTTGCAAGCGTTTAAACAGTATACCGCAAAAGTATTTTTGCTTTTATCCGGCAGCAGACTGGTGAAAATCCCGGATTCATTAACCGAGGCATTATTCAAAACGCCTGTCCGACAAACACCTCAACCTTCGCAGCCGGCTGTCTCGCCAATCACTTCTATCAACCGCCAGTAAACTTTCTCCCGGCATCCAGTTTATGATAAAATACTTCA